>DATLHP010000400.1:0-4958 GCA_035539835.1 Bdellovibrionales bacterium | reverse complement strand
GAAGCTGCGTTTAAGAATTCGATCGTGCGGAAAGAAACGATCGGATGCCGTCAAAAGAACGGCGGATACAATTGTCCATGGGGAGACGAGCAGCCCCTGAAAGGTACGATCCTCGCTATTAACGAGCGCGATCGTGCAAACAAAGGCTTCTTCCGTGAAGACGTTCCGTTCGTTGTCGTCACCCTCACAGACGAAGACGAATTGAGCACAGGTCCTTCGAAAGCAACGAAGCCGCAAGAAGTGATCAACGCGGTCACTGCTGCGTTCGGCTCCGAGAAAAAGTTCGCAGCTTACGGAATCATCATTCTTCCGGGCGATGCCGCTTGCTTGAAGTACCAAAACGGGCAGATCAAAGAGAAGTACGGCGCGGCTTACGGTACACACGTTGCCGATCTTGCGCAGCTCACAGAAGGATCGGTTTCGAGCATCTGTGAAAACGACTACGCAGGTAACTTGTCTGACATCAGCTCGAAAGTTCGCCGCCTGATGGGCACGTTCCGCTTGAACGTCGAACCGATTCCAAGTTCAGTGCAAGTCACTCTGACTCCTGCACAACCTGGCATCACGTTCAAAGTCGAGGGCAAGAAGATCATCTTCAGCTCTCCACCGGCAGCCGGAACTCGCATCGACGTCTCTTACATTCCAAAGTGATCCACCAGCGAGCCCTCGGGCTCGCTGTTTTTATTTGTACTGAATCAGTGAGAAGCGCGACGCGCTCTGGTTTTCGCAGCCTTTTTTCCAGCCGCAACGCGAGTTGCGTGAGAGACCGAGCGACCACCAATGCGTCCGCCTTTGCGCGACGGTCGCTTGTTTGTGATGCGCTTACCGGCCCCGCCCGTTTCGGCATTCACCGTCGACCAAGCTCTACGAGCGGCCTCTTTGGTACCCACACCGCGCTTTTCGTAGCCCTCTTCAATGTGTCTTGCCATTCGCTTTTGCTTGCTTGAATAGGCTGACTTACTACCTCGTGGCATCTGTCCCCCTTTAAAAAGGAATTTGCCGAAGAATACGCGGGCTTTGAGCGGAATATTTGGCGTCTATTTGCAATAAGTTTGAAAAAACCCGGATTTTTGGGGTACTTACAAAGGTAAGGACTCCGTAGCTCAGCTGGATAGAGCATCTGCCTTCTAAGCAGAGGGTCGCACGTTCGAGTCGTGCCGGAGTCGCCATTCTTCGCATTTTCACGACGGATATTTTTCGAATCGCTGAATGTCTTCAAGATCCTTAGCCCAGCGAGCTTGGCTCGAACAAAAAATGTGAGCATTGGGTTTCAAGGCGATTTCTCCGTTGAGACTTCCCGCAGGAACAACCAACAGTTTTCCTTCCATCTGCTGACTCGGCAAAGCCGAGCCACATGTTTTGCAAAAGCTCTTCATATGTCTTGTCGACGGAAGATTGAAAGTTCGTATTTGTTCTTTACCACTCACCCAATGAAGCGTCGCTTTGGTCGAAAACAAATTAGCCGCGTGAGCGGAGCCAGTGTCTTTCTGGCAATGCTGACAATGGCACAAATAGAAGCTTTCAAAGCCGCCCTCGACTTCATATTTGACCTGTTCACACAAACAAGAACCTGAGTGTTTTTCCATTACCCGCTCCACGTTCAATCATATTTCCGCTAAAAAATCGCCTTGATCACGTAGCCACACTAAAAAGCGGTCACTTAAAACGACTTCGGCAAGACGATTTACTTTCGGCACAGGATAGAAAAACGAAAGCGCCATTCCGTTTACGATCGAGCGCAAGAACGCAATTTGAAACTCGTTTTTTAATCCGTATCGAGTCGACAAGAACTTCGACGTATAGATTTTTTCCCGATCACGAATCACCTGCCCGATCGCATCCTTCGACTGTGCATGCTTAAGTACGAAGATGATCACTTCAGGATATTTCGCCACTAGGTCTCTAGTTTTTTTGAACGCACCGAGGGAGCCGTGCTTCTGCAGAAAACGCTGTGCTTCAGGTGACATAAACAGAAAATCATCCATTACGGTTTGTAATGAGCTGAGAAGAATTTCTTCTCGCTTGGCGCCTAGATACTTGTATATCCAGGCTCTCGATACCTTTGCATCTTTTGCAACCCGAGCAATTGTCCACTTTTTATGACCTGTAAGCAGATCTTGTTTAAGCACGTTGCAGGAAACATCGAGTAACTTATTAGTTTTAGAAGTCATATTGGAATTCAGAATACCAAGAGAATTCGATCCGCAAAACCTCGAGTAACGCTATTCCAGGAATAGCGTCACCAATTTTGAGCGACAGACTTGACGCCGCTAGGCGAAACTCTCGAATCGAAAGCACCCCCAAAAAGGAAGTATTAATGAAACACCTTTTTTTGTTTACGTCGATTTTCGTCAGTGTAGCTCAGGTATCGATCGCTGCAACCAGCATCGAGCCGACTTACAACGCACTCTACACTCTCAGCGTCGCGACAGATGAAGCGATCGTCGGCGGGGCTCTCAAGGCGGAAATTCTCAAAAGACGAGACGGCTCACGAGCAGCCGTTGAGGCCACACCGGCTTTGACAGCTCTGTTTCTTCCCTTTTCAAACTTGAACGTCTTTTCGAATGAATTGGTGGTCAAAGATGTTTCCGACAAGATGAAGACTCCTCTTGAGGAACCATCTGTTGTTCGCGCCGAGGTTGCGGCCCTTCAGAAGTGGCTCGCCGCCCGCTCGAATCCAACGCGATTCGAAGAACTCTCAATCGAAGACCGCAAAGAGTTCTTTCAAATGCTTTTACAAAGTCGCCTTTCAGTCGTGAGACGAATTGCGAAGACGGTTCGCGCCTTTCAACTCGATTCCGTATACAGCACGCTTGGTTTCGCTATTGCTCAAATCAACCCGCCATCCGTGAGCAATCCAACACCGATTCCTCCACCACGATTCTCGACTCATCTCGAGCTCAACAGCCAAGAGGGTTTGCTTCGAGGAAAGCTTGATTACATCGTGATCGGAAGTGGCGCATCAGGAGCTGTCATTGCTTCTGAGTTGGCGCGAGTCGGACAGAAAGTTTTGGTCATTGAGAAAGGCAGTCTTTACCTCAGCGGCGGTTTCGAAAGTCGAATCGTTCCAAAATTCACCGAAAGAACGACTTCACTCGATGGCAGCGTACAGATCATGACCGGCAACGCCTTCGGTGGTGGCACGGCCGTCAACGGCGATATCGTTGAACCTTTGACAGATCCTTTGGTGATGATGCGTTTTTTAAATTGGCAGAAACAGGGTCTCATCCCTGAAGGTGTTTGGAGTGCCAAAAAACTCTTGGCCGCTAATGCATGGATCTCAGAACAACTGGATACACGTCAGTATGGAGAAAAAGATTTAACGACGACGGCGGCGCTCATGAGAAAGGGCGCAGAACTGAGCGGACATGCCGACAAAGTTCGTTTCTACAAAGCGAACACGTATGAAGAAGGCAACGCGCCTTTCCCAATCTCAAACAAGATCGGCGCGGCCGAGCGCCTGTTGATTCCCGCTGTCTTGAGGCGCAATAACCCCGTCACTCTTCTTCCTGATTCAAAGGTTCTCCGCGTTTTGATGGCAAAAGACGGCCATACAGCTATCGGCGTCGAATTTGAGGTTCAGCCCACTTGGAGCGACCCGAATCTTGTGCACGATCCCTACGGATTCAAACTGGCGCCAGGAACGAAGATCCGCGTTTATGCTAAAAAAGTGGTCGTAACTGCGGGACCTTTGGGAACGACGGCAGTTCTCAAAAACTCTGGCCTCAACAATCCCAATATCGGTCGCGGTCTTGTGATTCATCCAACGACTATGATCTCAGGTGTGTTCGATCAAAAAGTAGAGATGAACAAAGCCTCTGAATCTCCGATCGTGAAAATCGACTTCAGAAAGCTTGATCCTGGAGCTATCGACGGAAACTTCCTTTTGCTCGCACCGCGTATTTGGCCAGCTTCAATGGTGCAGAATCTCACCGGCTCTGCCGAAGATATTTTTAGAACCATTCAGGACTATTCGAACACGCAAACGATCTTCATGGGTCTCTTTGAAGACAAAAATCCCGATAACCGCGTGGTCGTCGATGCGAACGGCGCTCCCCAGGTCATGTATTCGATGCGCCCACGTGATAAAAAACGTTATGCATACATGATTTCAGAGGCAGCGAAGATTCTTTTGGCGGCTGGCGCCAAGTACGTCTCGCTTCCGAGCAACGAAAACTACAATGGTCCCAATACGCACACGAAATTAAAGACCAAATACATCACGACAATGGCTGAGGCCGAAGCGATCAAGCAGAACTTAAAAGTGATACCGAACCAAAACACTGTTCTTGGTCTCCACGTCATCGCAGGAAACGCGATGGGCACTTCGCCGAAAAATTCCGTGGTGAACGAAAACTACGAAGTCTGGGGAACGAGAAACCTCTATGTCGCCGATTCAAGTGTCTTCCCGGCTTCGACCGGAACTCACCCGATGCAGTCGATTTATGTGATCGCCAAAATCTTCAGCGACCAGCAGAGAAATGTGCCGTAACGCGAGTATATTTGCGGACTTCGTTTACGACTCCTTAGGGCTGTGATCTTCCTGAGTATTCAAAAGATCCTCTCGCATCAGAGGCGGTAAAACATTCTATCAAAGAAGGTATTCGATCCAGCCTTACTTGTCCGCTCATCACGGAAGGTCGGCCAATCGGCATGGTGATCTTTGCCAGTTGTAAATTGCATACCTATAACGAAGCTCACATCGAAACGTTTCTCGACATCGCAGAGCAGCTCTCCGCCATCGTTGCCATAGGCCGCCTTCGAGAACTCCATCGCGGAAACGGAAAATCTTCGACGATCAACATGATCCTCCATGATCTTCGAGCCCCTTTGGGTATCATTCAAGACAATCTCGAATTGCTACTCGAAGAAGATTGGTTTCAAGGGCTGGATTGCGATGATAAGCGGCCTCGGTCTTTCAATCGCCAAGCGTATCGTCGAACTTCACTTTGGCCAGG
>DATLHP010000399.1:0-2585 GCA_035539835.1 Bdellovibrionales bacterium | reverse complement strand
GCGCACTCTGCATAGAGATACCTGTCAAAGTTCGAGTCAGGTGCATCGAATTCGCGTGCCAAAATCCGTCGTTCGTAGGAGCCAAGGCCCCTCAAAACCAACCAGTTGGGGCCTATCTTGGAACAGTCTTCGCAAACCATTTCAGTTGACCAAAACGAAGCGAGATTGATAGTGAAACGGGTTTTCAAAATACTTTTGATCGCAAGCGTCCCAATGATTTGGTCATTCCAATCATTTGGATTCTCGTTCTCACCAAACGACGTATCGACGCTCAAACACCAGATCGTGCTCAACGGAAACGAGGCGACTGCAGAAAGCGATTCGACAAAGTTCACGGCTCATCTCGAAATTCTCGGACCAAAAGATCAGCAGCTTGGCGTGTGCACCGGGATTATCGTTGAAAAAGACATTCTGCTCACCGCCGGACATTGTTTTGCGATCGATGGCGTCGAAAAGGTGCGAGTTCATTTTGGAATCGGTGGCGAATCAGGCTTTTCGGATTCCGTCGACACAACCGACTACACTTTCTGGCATCAAAAAGGATCAGAATTTCGAAATGAGTACGCCGATATCGCTCAAGGATATGAGGGCGAAAAAAGAAAAGAATTTTTCAATGTCGCCAAGTTTGGAATTCCAGCGGTTTGGCGCTTCACTGACTTCGCTGTCATCAGAATCCCGAAAATTCCTTCAGGCTATCGGCCCATCAAAATCTACGAAGGTAAAATCGATTTCCGACAAGCTGTTGTTGTTGCCGGCCATGGCATCAATACTCTCGACCGAAAAAAGGCGAGTTACTCGCTTCGTTGGTCGAATGGTGAAGTCATCGGCCACTATACTTTGAACGGCGATTCGACAATGGGTTGGCAGATTTTTTATCCAGATAAAAAACCGATATGCCAAGGAGACTCGGGCGGGCCACTTCTGATCTTCGACAAGACAGAATACAAACTGCTCGGCATCAATATTTTCGGAAACGAACCTTGCGATACCGCATCATGGGCTCTCGATATTCTGTACGAGAAAGCGGCCATTCAAGAAGCCATCAAAGACTTGCGTAAACACGCAACGAACCAAATTTAATCTCGTTCAAAAATAAAAACGCCAGGCTTATTCCCGGCGTTTCTTTGCCAAAGTTTTTAGGGCGGATGCTATTCAGGGCGGCCCTCGCTCGAGGAGCAAGGAAAGTTCGATCAACGGGAGTCTTTGGCCTATTAACAACACACGTCCTCCGTTAGTTTTTGTCCGCAACGAGTTTCGAACCTCTTACCGCCGTCCCGCTACTTTGAGCGTGGATTCAACGCCGGACATATTTCTCTTCGGAGAGGATTGCGAAAGCGAGAGGGGTTTTTTCGCCCATCATTGAGACTCTCACACTGAGACTCGTAAGCCCTGATAGTCTGAAGCGAATCCGATTTTGAGAATGAAAATAATTAATTCGATTGCGAATTGGTTTCTTCAACCTTTCTTCATGCTCTATGAATCCGAGACGCCCATCATTTTAACAGCGAGGAGACTCACATGCATGGTCGCCAACTTCACCTCTTTAATCTCTTTGGTTTTGAGGTCAAACTTCACCGCTCTTGGGTCTTCATGGCCCTGCTTATCGTATGGTCTCTTTCCGTCGGTTATTTTCCGCAAGTTGTCGGTCCGCTATCGACCTCGGCCTACTGGCTGATGGGGATTCTCGGCGCGCTCGGGCTCTTTTTCTCGATTATTTTTCATGAGATGTTTCACGCGATCTTTGCGCGCGTATTCGGCATCCCCGTTCATGGCATCACCCTCTTCATCTTTGGTGGTGTCGCCGAGCTCGATGGCGATCCGAAACGGCCTCGCGATGAATTCGTGATGGCGATCGCAGGCCCTCTTGCAAGTGTCGCACTTTGGATTTTCTTCGGGATCTTCGCGCGCGCCCTGGGCCTATTTTGGGGTCCCAACGTTACTGCGGTGTTCATGTACCTGAGTGAGATCAATCTGATCTTGGCGATTTTCAATATGCTTCCAGGCTATCCACTAGATGGCGGGCGCGTGCTCCGCTCAACTCTTTGGGCCGTCAGCGGTAACATCAATCGAGCCACACTCTATGCAGCCCGAACCGGAGTCTTCGTTTCGTTTATGCTAATGGCGCTCGGCGCACTCGCTTTGATCTCTGCTGGGTGGGCTGGAGGACTTTGGTGGATCGTTATTGGTCTTTTCTTAAATGCTGTTGCTCGCGCAAGCCTGCAGTCGCATTTTGCAAAAGAATTTCTCACACGAGAACCGGTGACTTTGTTCTTGAGTCATAACCGACCTCCCCTTCGTCCGGATCAAAGTGTTCAATCAGCGCTCGATGAAGTCTTCTTCAATAATATGGTTCGGCTTGCGCCAGTGGTGAGCAATGGCCACGTCATCGGTGTCCTATCGATTGAAGACGTCAGCTCTCTGCCCGTGAACGTGCGGGCATCGACTCGCGTTGAGCAAATTGCGTTGAGCCCTGATCCCGAACGCCTCATTCCATCCAATGCTTCGGCCTTCTTAGCTCATCAACGTATGACGATGAGTTCGATCAAGGTGCTCTTTGTCGTGAATCACAATGATCAGCGTTTTGA
>DATLHP010000398.1:0-6523 GCA_035539835.1 Bdellovibrionales bacterium | reverse complement strand
GGATACGATCTCACCCACTGTTTTACGAACAGATTCATTTCCGATGCGGAATGCTACATCCGCTGCAAAGCCGTGTGAAAGCATTCGCACGGCTTGCTCTTTTGGAACTGCGCGAGCACGCAGGTAGAACACGTGCTCTGGATCGATTTGACCGATCGTCGCCCCATGCGAAGCTTTGACATCATCGGCATCGATCTCAAGTTCCGGCTTCGTATCGACTTCGGCTTTCGAACTCAAAAGGAGGTTGTTATTCATTTGAGCTGCGTTCGATTTTTGAGCGTCACGGTGAATGTGGACACGTCCGTTGAAAACGGCGCGAGCCTCTCCGTTCAAAATACCCTTATAGAGCTGGGCACTGGTCGTGTGCGGAGCAATATGATCGACGGAAGTGAAGTGGTCGACATGGTGTTTTCCGTCAGCCAGATATAGTCCGTCGAGAACGGCCTCGGCACCCGTTTCAGAAAGACGAATGGCCAAATTCTCACGAGACAACGCTCCGCCCAGAGTGAACTGGAAGGTCTCGCAGCGTGAGTCACGAAGCTGAGAAATTTGTGTCGACCCGATATGGATCGAATTTTCGTTTTCACGATTCAGACGAACGTGAGTCAAACGTGCGCTCGCGCTCACCAAAATATCCGTCATTCCCATCGAGAAATAGCGACCGTTGCCCGATGCATTTTCAACAACTGAAGCTTCAGCACGAGTTCCGATGCGCAAAACGATGCGAGGGGAAACGACGGCAATTTCACTCAATGAATCGGTGGTCTTTGCAAAAGTATTGATGATGATTGGCGACTTCAAAACCGTGCCCGCAGCGACCTCAATGATCACGACGTCATTCATAAAGCTCGTATTCAATGCTTCGAAAACATCATCAGACGATGTATCGATGACTTTCTCGAGAACTTGGCTGAGCTGAGGAAGATCTTTTGCATTATTACTCGCAAGATCGGCCGCGCTCATGACACGAACTCCGGAAACTTCAGTATTGCTCCACGAAGGAACAAAGCGTCCATTCACCAAGGTGATCTCGGCACTCTTTTCGCCGCTATACCATTTGAAATCAGACTTGCTGGGAAGCGACTCTGCATCAAGCGGATCCGCGGCAGCCCAGATCGACTGCCTCAAAGTAGAAAGGTCTGTGTATTTCCAGCGCTCATCACGACGCGTGGGAATTCCACGCGCACGCCAAACACCCGCGGCGAGATCGCGATACTCTCGCAAACGTGCAATCCCCGCAGCCTTCTCTTCAAAGGCTGCACCGCTAGCGAGAAACTCGCTGTAGGCGTCGTTGATGACGGAGGTATCGATCACTGGAGAAGCCAATCGTAACCTCGTTCTTCCAACTTCAGTGCGAGTGACTTATCGCCCGTCTCGATGATCTTCCCGTCAGCCAATACGTGAACGAAGTCAGGTATGACGTAATCGAGAAGGCGCTGATAGTGCGTGATCAAGACAATCGCGTTTTCTTTGCTCTTCAATTTGTTAACACCGTCAGAAACCACGCGAAGAGCGTCGATATCGAGACCTGAATCGGTTTCATCGAGAATCGCAAGTCGCGGCGACAAAACCGCCATCTGCAAAATCTCGTTTCTCTTTTTCTCGCCACCCGAAAAACCGGTATTCACGGCGCGATCGAGAAAACGGTCATCCATGCTCACCAACGCCATTTTCTTTTTCAAAAATGCGGTAAAGGCCGCTTCATCCATTTCTTCGATACCTTGATGCTTACAGATCGAGTTGAACGATGTGCGCAAGAAGGTCAGATTGCTGACACCAGGAACTTCAACTGGATACTGAAATGCCATGAACACGCCTTCTTTGGCGCGAACATCTGGTTCCATCTCCAAAAGATCCTTCATTTTGAAACCGATTTCGTACTTGATCTCGCCCTTCGTCACTTCATACGCAGGATGGCCGGCGAGGACTTTCGAAAGCGTCGATTTACCAGCGCCGTTAGGTCCCATGATGGCATGCACTTCGCCTGGCTTCACCGTGAGGTTCAAACCTTTGAGCACGGCTTTTCCGTCAACACTAACGTGAAGATCTTTGATCTCGAGCAAATTCATCCGACGCTATTCTCCAGTTTCATTTCGATGAGTTTTACGGCCTCGACTGAGAATTCGAGCGGAAGCTGTTTGAACACATCTTTGCAGAAGCCATTCACGAGCATCGAAATCGATGCTTCGGTATCTAGGCCGCGTGATTTCAAATAAAAAAGTTGGTCTTCGCTGATTCGCGATGTCGTTGCCTCGTGCTCGAGAATCGCGGAATCATTTTTCACTTCGATGTATGGAACCGTCGTGGCATTGCACTTGTCGCCGACGAGCATCGAATCACATTGTGAATAGTTTCGAGCGCCATGCGCCGAAGGCATGATCTTCACTTGTCCACGATAAGTATTGCGCGAACGATCAGTCGAAATTCCTTTTGAGATGATCGTCGACTTCGTGTTCTTTCCGATGTGGATCATCTTTGTGCCAGTGTCGGCTTGCATGAGATCATGCGTGAGGGCGACCGAATAGAATGCACCCTGCGATCCTTCACCAAGAAGAATACAGCTCGGATACTTCCAAGTGATTGCAGATCCGGATTCGACTTGCGTCCAAGAGATCTTCGAATTTTTGCCTTGGCACTTTCCGCGCTTCGTAACGAAGTTATAGATGCCGCCGCGGCCTTCTTTGTCACCGGTATACCAGTTTTGCACCGTCGAATACTTGATCTCAGCGTTATCCAGCGTGATGAGCTCAACAACGGCAGCATGCAACTGATTCTCGTCGCGCTGAGGTGCCGTGCAACCTTCAAGGTAATTTACGAACGAACCCTCGTCAGCGACGATCAGAGTTCTTTCGAACTGCCCCGTCTCAGAGGCATTGATACGGAAGTACGTCGAAAGATCGATCGGGCAACGAACGCCTTTCGGAACGTAAACGAACGATCCGTCTGTAAAAACAGCAGCATTGAGCGCCGAATAGAAGTTGTCAGAAATCGGAACAACTGAACCCAGATATTTCTTCACGAGTTCGGGGTGCGAGTGCATCGCCTCAGAGATCGAGCAGAAAACGACACCGTACTTTGCGAGATCCGCTTGATGTGTCGTCCCGACCGAAACCGAATCGAAGACAGCGTCAACGGCAACGCCACTGATGCGTTTTTGCTCGCTCAACGGAATTCCTAGGCGTTCGAATGTCTTCAACAACTCGGGATCAAGCTCATCCAGAGATTGCTTCTTTTCGCCCTGAGACTTCGGCGCCGAATAGTAATAGATATTTTGAAAATCGATTTTCGGATAAGTGACGTTTGCCCACGTCGGCTCTTCCATCGTTAGCCAATGGCGATAAGCCTTGAGCCGATACTCGAGCATCCACTCAGGTTCGTTTTTCTTCTGAGAGATCAAACGAATCGTTTCTTCGTTTAGACCCTTCGGAACTTTGTCTGTCTCGATGTCTGTAACGAATCCGTATTTGTAATCTGTCTCAACCGGCAACGCGGTCGGCGCCTTTGCTTCAGCCACGATTAAACTCCCATTTCCGCAGCAACAGGAGCAGGCCGTGCAACGCGCGTTTCGAGAAGCTCAGCAACGCTGAGTCCGCGATAGAATTCGATGAGTTTGCGATTCAAAGTTTGAACTGGAGAAACGATGTTACAAGTGCCGCGAATTTCGCATGGCGATTCGGCTTCTTGATCGTGCAGACAACGTGCAACTGCCACTGGACCCAGAATCATTTCGTTCAAATCGTAGAATGAAACACGATTCAGATCTTTCGCGATCATGTACCCGCCATGAGCACCTTGTTCCGAACGCAAAACACCGCGTGCTGCAAGAACCTGCATGACTCGCGACGTAGCGTCGAAAGGACAGCCATACGCTTGCGAGAGTTCTTTGACCGAAGTCAGTTCTCCCGGCGCTTTGGCCCTCATGTGTTTGAGGCCGATCAGAGCGTATTCGACCTTGCGATTAATCTTGTTCATTTTTCGCCGTATTTTGGGTAGTTTGCGTTCGAGCTGAAAACTAATCGAAAACGAGGTCTAGGGTCAATTGATATACGTCTTTTTTTGACGTATTTAACTGAAACCTCAGTGAACCTCTGTTTTAGAAAACCCAAGTGGGTTTAAAGGCTTATTAGATGGGATCTGCTTTACGGTATTTCATAGGTGTCACTCTTGTCGTCTTACTCTGTGTTGCCAGCGCCTGGGTTTACTTTCGCGGAAGAGCCCTGTCCGAGGCACCAAAACGACCCTTCGATCACCCTCTTTTGAACCGCCTCGAAAAAGGCGGCCCCCAACTCATCGCCTATCAGGGTGCATCTCTTGAATTTCCAGGCAACACGATGCCGGCCTTTGAGAAAGCCGCTTCGCTCAGTCCCGATATGATGTTGTGGGTTGATGCGCGCCCCACAGTGGACGGAGTTTTGGTCGCCTTTGAAAGCCGGGATCTCGCCGCGATGACGGAGGGAAATGGTTGGGTTCAATACACAACAGCAGCCGACCTTGAAAAACTCGACGCCGGATATCGCTTCACAATGGACCATGGGCAGAGCTTTCCATTCCGCGGAAAAGGTCTTCGCGTGCTTCGCTTGCAAGAAGTGCTGAAAGCGTTTCCAACTCACTCGTTCGTCATCAACTTCCGCGACTACAAGCAAGGAATGGATGTCGCGATCGAGAAATTGATCGAGGAAGTCGGCGCCGGTGATCGCGTTCTTATCACAAGCACTGAAGACGGAATTCTTCGGGATCTTCGCGAGCAAAGACCACAATGGGCTTTCGGTACAAGCCAAGCTCAAGGTACGCGCCTTCTGATGTTCTCTTCGATTGGACTGGAAGCAACAATTCCACTTCAGGGTGATGTATTTATGGCAGTGTCATCCGACCAGCCGCGACACATTCAAATCAACGACCGCATTCTGAATGAAGTGCGACGAAGAAAATTGAAAGTCATTGCAGGACCTTTCGACAATATGTCTGCAATTCCAGCTGATTCTGCTGCACGCAACGTCGATGCGGTTCTATTGCGAGATGCTCAATAGGGATTGCGGTGATGCGCGAAGCGCATTAGCCTTTCCCCATGGAAATTTCTCGCATCATCGCACCAGCAGCTTCATTGTTTTTCACCTCGATCGCTTTTGCGGCGCCCGCTCCGAAAGTTGGCGTGAAAGCCGGACTCATCGAGGGCATTCTCCACGCCGGGCCTTTCGTCCAGTTTCTTCTGGTAATGATGGTCGCTCTGTCGGTCATTTCATGGGCCGTGATTTTCACAAAGTGGCGACAACTCGCAGAGTTCCGCGAATCAAACGCGCTCTTCAGTGAAGAATTTTGGAAAGCGAGCTCGCTCGACAATGTGTTCTCACGCTTGAGCCAAGATCCTGAAGGCAACCTCGCTCGCGTTTTCAAATCGGCCTACACAGAGCTACAAAAAATTGCTGAAAGCGGATTGAACGACAAGACAAGCGATGCTCCTCGTCTTTCGGGCCTCGACAACCTCGAACGCACGATTCGAAAATCCGTTGAATCCGAAGTCGCAAGAGCGGAATCACGTCTCGGATTTTTAGCAACAACTGGAAGTACATCTCCGTTCATTGGTCTTCTTGGAACTGTTGTCGGTATCATGGGTTCATTCTCGAACATTGCATCGAGTGGATCGGCAAGTCTTGCCGTCGTCGCACCTGGAATTTCAGAAGCTCTCTTCTCAACAGCCGTCGGTCTTTTTGCCGCGCTACCGGCCGTTGCTGCCTACAACGTCTTTGTCGGAAAAGTTCGTCGACTTGAAATGGACCTCAATAGTTTCGGTAGCGATTTCTTGAACGTTACAAAACGTAACTTCTTTCGGGATGCGTAAATGGGAATGAGTTCTGGCGGCGGCGGAAAAAGCCGCATGGTCATGAGCGAGATCAACGTCACGCCACTCGTCGACGTCATGCTCGTTCTTCTGATCATCTTCATGGTGACGACTCCAATGATGCAGCAAGGTCTCGATGTCGAACTTCCCGAGACTGCGAGCTCAGGCTCCGCGACGAGCGAAGATCCATTCGTCCTTGTCATCAAGAAAAACAAGCGTATCTACGTCGGCGATCAACAACTGCCGGCAGCCGATCTTCAACGCAGACTTAAAGCGATTTTCGAAACACGCAAAAACAAACAAATTTATCTGCAAGCGGACCGCTCGGTTGATTATGGATTTGTCGCGGAGACAATGGCCGAGATTCGCGCGGCAGGAATTTTTAATATCGGTTTGGTAACAGTACCGAAACAATGAATCGAGTTTCGTCGAACTCCGCAGCTTCGGTTCCAAGCAGCGATCAAGGATTTGGTCGCGCGCTCGTTATCTCGATCGCTTTTCATTTGATCGCTGTTGCGGCTTTCACTCTGCGCGCTGTGTTTTATCCGTCCGACATGATCGACCTTCAAGACAGCATTCGAGTCGACATGGTTGCTCTTCCAGACAAACAAGCGGCTCTTCCACCAGAGCCAGCGCCGCAACCCGAGGCTACACCAGCTCCTCAAGTCGAATCGAAACCAGAACCGC
>DATLHP010000397.1:0-5340 GCA_035539835.1 Bdellovibrionales bacterium | reverse complement strand
TTCTTCGGCCCCGGCGCGTTGAATCAGAAGGTCTGCTTTGATGGGGTGAAAAGCACATCTGAGTTCGGATCGGCCCCAGATATTCAGCGACTTTATACAAACAACAATCACGATGTCTCGTTGAAGTGGGTCGGCGCGGTCACTCCGAGTGCGGCGCGATACGTCGGCATCGTAGCGACAGGCTCAGTTCCAAAAGGCGGCGTCAATATCCGTGATGATGCTGCGTGCGCGACAGCCACAGGCAGCTACAAAGAGTTTATCAACTTCATCAAGATAGATCCGACTCAGCTTGCGCATTCTGACTCTGTGGTTCCATTCAGAGGGCCGTTCAAGGCTGTGACCACGGCAAATGGCTATCCTGAGTGGATGCAAATTCAAGCCGGTGTTGGCGGAAAATATGATGTCACCTGGTCGCTGCTTCCGGGATTAACGGATACGGATTTTGGTGGGGCTTCACTTTTCTATCGTGAGCTGACTTCTGGCAATCCTTGGGATGATGATGAGATTCGCAAAGACGATGGGTTTGCCTGCCAAGATATGGCAGACGGCAAATTTTCACCGCAGTTCAAGGTCACGCCAGTGACTTTGTCTACGGGAACAGATGCTCTCATCAACGTTTCAAACCCGAGCAAACTTCAAGTCGTTCTTTGTGTGAAAGACAAAAAGGGCGTTTACTTTGCCAACGGTGTGATGGGCACCTATCAATCCGGCGGTTCGAGCGTGCCATCTGGACCGGCGACGGCATTGGCGGCATACAAACTGTTCAATGGCGATGAAACTTCGACGAGCTCGCGAGCAAGTCTTGTGCAAGACACGTGTTATCCAATTCGTTTCGGCGGAGTTACGGCAACACGACAGCCAGGCACAATGGGCTATCAATACATCAATATCGCTGCGACGAACGGGCAAATGGTCTATAGCTCTCCGAGTTGTTCTTCGCCTGAGACATCATTGTCGATATCGAATACCACCGGCATCGTTTATGTGAAACCAGCGATGGTGGGGAACTATCAAATCAATTTCACCGGTGGATCGCTTGCGCCGACATCGTTCTTTGTCAGCGCCGTTGCGCCGAAGACTGCGACGAAAGCAGTGTATCGAATGCCGTCGTCGATGACGAAATACGTTTGCTACCCAGTCGACATCTTTACTAAGGATGCGACGGGCATGCTGACGGGTAGTTCATCAATGGTGAATCTCGATGTAAATGCCGATCCGAACTTCGAATTTAGCACGACACCAGACTGCTATTCGCTTTCTTCGCAGCTTTACTTCTCTGGTGGGCAAGCATGGACGCCAATGTACGTTCGCTACATGGGATCAGCCACCGGATCTCAGTCAATCACTCCAGTCGCAGGATCGTCTCCATTCCCTGGTGGATTCACTGGCGAAACGTCGACAGTGAATATCATTGCCAACAGCGCACCAACGCAATTGAAGTTCGTCGACATGGGCACGACAGCGACTGTTGGCGATTGCCAATATGTTCGCGTGGCTTTGATGGATGCTTCGAATAAAGAAGTTCCTATGGTTGCTGCCGAGCATTTGTCGTCGGGAACATCGATGGATGTAAGTGTTGCTGTGACTGGAGCAGAGCTTTTTTCGAGCAGCTGTTCCGCGGGTGGCGTTTCGAGTCTCACGACACAGATTTCTGAATACGGAAGCCGTACATTCATGGTGAGTTACAAGCCCACGGCCGCAGGGGCAGTTTCATTCACTGCGACCGTCAACAATCCCAAAGCTGGTTTGACGATTGCGTCGGCGACTCACGCCCTGACGGCGGGCTTGCCGCTCGCAGATACTTTGATTGCAGTGCCTCCAGGTATGTATTTCGATCCGCCGACTGGAAAAGTCATGGGAACTCCAACGACCCAGATCGTCGGTGTGCCGTTCACAGTCCAACTTCTGACTGTAAAAGGAAGTTATCCTCCGTACCTTCTGGCTGATGGAACGAATGCTCAGCCTTTCAACGGAACTGTGCGTGTGAAAGTCGATTCATCGCCAACAGTCATTCAATTGCTCTCGCAGGTCTACGTTGGCGGTGAATGGGTTGTCGATGTTCCGTTCAGCAATGGTGTCGGATCCGTTGATGTTGAGTATTTACCGAATGCGGCTGGAAGTTCATACGACCCACGTTTTAGCGTCGTTTCAAGTCCGCTGTCGCCGCTTTGGTTCACTGTTGCTCAAGGCGATTCAAACCCAGTGAATGCCATGGTCGACTACGGAGTGGATCCAACCGGGATCGAATTCTATGGTTTGAACAATCTCTTGGTTGGAAATTGTCAGCCGTTTCTTGCGGTTTTCGTTGATTCGATGGGAGTGCCTCGTCAGTTGAATCCAGACCAGACTTACAATCAATTCTATGCGCTGTTCTCTACTCTGACGGCGGGAACCGACTACAGCATTGGGTATTCTCCACTCTGCGATTCGGGTTCATCGATGACGGTCTATCCGATCGCTGGCGATTCAGTGATGCCTCTCATGTATTTGAAAGTGAACGCAGCACCATCGACATACAATTTGGATCTACAAATGACTGGGTTCTCTTCGCCAACGGCGCCGATTTCGTTTGCGGCGGGTTCTCCTGGTGCGCTCTCGAAGATGACGATCTGGGGACCGACGAATCCTAAAGTTGGCGCATGCACGCCGTATCTTGTCGGTTCAACCGATGCGACCGGCAATGCCGTGACAACTGGCATGGATGAGCCTGTGAATATGGGCTACTCGGGTGGTGCTGGCGGCATCTTCTCAGACCCTGCATGTCTGGTTTCAACGACCACTGTTCAGATGAGTGCATCGAGCGTTGGACATCGCGCCGTCAGATTCTATGTCAAACCGTATGGTACAGGTGCGGCGTCACTCAATGTGACCACAGGTGGCACTTACACGCCGGGCACACTCAACATCACGCCGGCACCGTAATCGAAATCAAATCGTGAATTGCCTAAGAACGCGACCGACTTCGGTCGCGTTCTCATTTTCAGTTCATGTCGCGACGGTGTTTTTGCTTAGGTAATAAGCTCCGGACGTAGATTTCGTTGCCGCACGCAGACTAGAGTCTTTACTTCCGATCTGAAGTAGCCCAGCATCACTGAGCTTTTAAAACAACAACTCACTTAAGGGTAGATCTGCTGCCATAAGGAGAACTTCGTATGGGCACCTTTGAATTCATCTCTAAACACGGCGATCATGAACAAGTCGTCTTTTGTCACAACAAAGACGTCGGTCTCAAGGCGATCATCGCTATCCACAATTCGGCACTTGGCCCCGCGCTCGGTGGAACTCGCATGTGGAATTACAAGACCGAAGATGAAGCGTTGACGGACGTTCTTCGTCTCTCAAAAGGAATGACATACAAAGCAGCCTGCGCTGGTCTCAATCTCGGCGGCGGTAAAGCGGTCATCATCGGTGATCCTAAAACTCAAAAGACAGAAGCGCTATTCCGCGCGTTTGGTCGTTTCGTGAACTCTCTCAACGGCCGTTACATTACTGCTGAAGACGTGGGCACGACAGTCCGCGAAATGGAATACGTGTTCATGGAAACTCCGTGGGTCACTGGAATTCCAAAGGCTTTCGGCGGCTCTGGCGATCCAAGCCCTTACACTGCACACGGCGTTTTGATGGGTATCAAAGCATCGGTGAAGAAAAAGCTCGGAACCGACAGTCTGAAAGGCGTTCGCATCGCTGTTCAAGGTCTCGGAAACGTCGGTTATCACCTCGTCGAGTATCTGAGCAAAGAGCAAGCGATCGTCACTGCGACAGATATCGATAAAGAGAAACTCACAAAAGTTTCTGGTCAGTTCGGCGTGAAAGCGGTGAATCCAGACGAAATCGTCTCTGTCGATTGCGATGTTTTCTCTCCATGCGCAATGGGAGCGATTATCAACGACGAGTCGATCAATAAGATCAAAGCGAAGGTCGTTTGCGGTGGAGCAAACAACCAGCTCGCAGAGGCTCGTCACGGCGATATGCTTCGTGAACTCGGAATTCTCTACGCTCCGGATTACGTTGCCAACGCCGGTGGTTTGATGAACGTCTTTGTTGAGCTCGAAGGCTACTCGCCGGATCGTGCCCTCGATAAGACGGTCCAAGTCTACGATAGTCTCATGAAGGTCTTCGAAATCGCTGAGCGCGACGGTGTTGGCACGCACACCGCAGCAGACCGCATGGCTGAAGAGCGCATTAAAACGATCGGGAAGTTGAACCAGACACACCAAGGTTTCTCGTCTCGTCCGTTCTCGACTCTGCGCGAAGTGAAGAACCGTTAAACTCGGCGGCACCTCTTCGCGAGGCATGCCTTGCTCTACATAAGTTGACAATCTTCCTCTGCTTTATGAACATGACGTGGTTCATCAAGCAGAGGAAAATACATGTCGAATACGAATGTTCCAGGCGGAACATATACTCCGGCTTCTCAACTCAAAAAACCGGCTCAAACGGCGCCGGCAGTGAATCCAACTCATTGGGCTGAAGAGCATGCGAAACTCATCGTTTCGGTTGCTGTTGGTGCGATCGTTGTCGCACTTGGCTTCATTGGTTGGCAGTATCTTGGAAAACGCCAAGAACGCACGGCTCAAGACGCGTACTACGCGGTTGCGCAAAAGTACGAAAAAGCGAGAGAAGAATTCGAACGGGCGAAGTTCAATGAATTCGCGCCAGCGGATCAAAAAACGCCGGGAGCAAAAGCCGCGACGGGTGATTTGCAAAAAGACTACGGCACAATCGTGACCGATCTCGAGAGCGTTGCGCGTGACCATGCTGGGACTGCGGCAGGTGCGCAAGCTGCGATTCTCGCAAGCAACACCTACATCGAATACAAACAGCCAGAAAAAGCGATCGAGATTTCTCGCATGACGGCTGACAAACTGAGCGATTCGCACACTTTGAAGCAATTGACGAACATGATGCTCGGCAATGCGCTGGCGGCCAAAGGCGATTGCCAAGAAGCCGTTACTGTTTGGCAGAAGATCATCGACAATTCGAAAGCGACGTTCTTGCATGGTGATGCGAGCCTTCGCGCCGGTCTTTGCTTTGAACTACTCGGAAAAAATGACCAGGCACTCGAAATGTATCGTAAGGCGAGTGCTTCAGAGTCAGGTGCCGCATCAACGGCGCGTGGTTTGATGCGTGCGCTTGAAGTGAAGTCGAAGACTCCAGCGAAAGGTTGATATCGATGCGTCGGATTTTCGGAATCGCGTTGAGTTTGGTGATGGTCGCAGGTTTTGCGGGCTGCTCGAGCCTATCGAGATCTGAAAATCGACGATTTGCGATCGAGACGAATTGGGTTCGCCCAACGTTAAAAACCGAGTTCCTCGGTTTCCGTCGTCTGCATCGGATGTC
>DATLHP010000396.1:0-8381 GCA_035539835.1 Bdellovibrionales bacterium | reverse complement strand
CGACGATTTCTTCGTTCGATTCAAGAACGATGGCTGTCGCTACTTTACCTTGAACGTCCGCCACTCGAATCAGACCGACAGCGCGAGTTGCACCAGGATAGCGCGATCTTTTTCGCTCTTCTCCTGATGACTGAATCCCGAGAATATCACCGACTTTGAGTCCCGCAGCAGCCCCGCCATTGAGATAGATGACTGCGCCCGAGCCGAGGATTTTCCGATTCTGATCGAATTCTCCGCCGATAACAGAAACAACCGTCTCGCTACGGCGACCCTGACGCGAAACCTTTACCTTCGGTGGCGCATCAGCAATCACTGAAGAGCCAACATCGATCGTCGACAAAGCCGATGTGACCAACGCGCGATAAATATTGTTTTTGTTGCTAATGACGCCAGTGATTTTCGCCGTACCCTGAACATAGATTGTCGGACCCGGCGAACTTGGTATACGCGCGCCGATGTCGATGATAGTCACGATTTCTCCGACCTTAACCGGCTCTTTCATTTTCAAAATCATGTATTGGCCGACCGATGCGATTTTATCGCCAGCCTCAAGTTCATCAACGACACCAATTGTTGCTGGCGTACGGTCGACAACGAATGAGTTCAACGTGATCACAGGCGCTTCGTTTGCTTTCCGCGAAGGAACATTCTTGAAACCTGAAGCATCGTAACCAGCCTCAGTCGAAGGACGCACTTCTTTGAACGAGTACGGAAGGTTCTTTAGAAGAGGAGTTCGCTTTGATGGAGGCGGCAATTCCGGCGCAGGAATCAGCTCTTCAGTTTCAAGAACGATTCCACTTTCCATTTCTTCAGGAGTGATGTCGTCTTCGACTTCTTCGCGATAGGTTGGCGCTGCGTTTTGAGTTTCACCAAGCGCATTCACCGAAATCGCTCCACCATTTGAAGCAAGAACGGCCGTCTCAGTAATGCCAATCGATGGCGCATCAGCTTCAGTTCCTTCGATGAAGCGGATTGCCTTCCCTTTTGAAATCTTATGCGGGTTATCGATAACGCCGTTTTGTGACCACAATCTCGCCCAGAAAAACCCGTCACCGAAGAAAGTGCGGCTGATGTCCCAAAGCGTATCACCTGGTTGAACCGGATATGTTTCGGGAGTTCGCGAACCGAGCAGTTCATCCCAATCCCGCTGCGAGAACACATCGTAGCTTTGAACGATACGATGAAGTCGTTTTTCAAACTCTAGGTTCGGTTCGTCAAAAAGCACCGTCGCCTTCGGAGTCACCTCAGCAACGACCGGTGCCGTCGTTTCTTCAACTTCGGTCGGTTCAAGTTCTTCCTGTACTGGCGCTGGTTCGGCAACGACCTGATTCCCAGTGTCCTCTTCGTCGAGACTCAACTCTTCATCAACGATGTCTTTTTCAGCGTCAGCAGTGCTGCTTGCTTTCTCTTCTGGCTTTTCTGCCAACTCGTTCGCAATCTCTTCGGCGGGAGCTGGTGCCGGAGTCGGCTTTTCCTCTACGACCTGCTCAGCTGGTTCTTCTTCTTCGCCTTCATCAACGACGATTTCATCAGCTTCGACGGACTTATTGTTTTCCATGTCGTTGGCTTCTTGTTCAGCCACCGCATCGAGTTCGGCCTCGAGCGAATCTTCAAGATCATCGGCCGCCGAGTGGGCTGCATAGAGCGCCAAAGCGCCGATCAGTAGTGCTGTGCGAAGAGAACGAATCCACTGATTCACGTTAGCCTTCCCGTTTCGAATTATGCTGAGCCGCGAGTTTGAGCAACTTTAGTTCGACAGAGACTCGGAGTGCTTCGGGGCTACCTGGATACTGTTTTTGAATTTTTAGAAGACTCGCTCGGGCGGCTGCGGTACGTCCCTGGCGCTTCTCGATAGAAGCTTTCGCCAACAATGCCGAAACGACTTTGTTGCTATTCGGAAACTCATTGATCAGACGGTCCATCTGCAACAGAGCGTATGCGTAGTCATTCGTCTCAAAGCCGAGAGAACCCGCTAGATAAAGTGCGTTATCGGCGTACACAGAATCTGGGTAACCCTTCAGCAACATCTGAACCGACTTTTTCAACTCGGCAACTTCGCGCATGCGATACGTTTCGATGATTTTCGAATAGAGCATCTGCTCGCCTAGATCCGCAGCAGACTTCGGTTCACGCGTCTTCACTGTCGCTTCTGCCTTCTTCAGTACTTCTGCTGCCGCAACGGGTTTCACGACTTCGACCGCCGCCGCGATTTTGTTCTCTGACTTCTCTGGAAACGGCGCCTGCTGGATCGGCATTACAGATTCGGTCAACTCGCCGCGTGCACGAAGTTTCTTTCGCTGCTGGAGAACCATTTGGCGTTGCTTTAAAAACTCGAAGTCTTCTTTATCGACTGGCTGCTTACGTGCGAGGCTTTTTTGCGGGCGCGAGTAATCCACATTGCGGTTTCTAGACAAACTGAAGCTGCTGCAGCCGATCAAAGTTGCAACGACCGATGTCATTGCAATCAAAACCGACACTCTGACCGAACTCACTTTTGCACTCCGTTGCATGATGCGAACTCTTGGCGAAAACACGGAAACTTCTTTGTTCTCTTGATGTTAGAGGAAAGCGAGTCGACTTAAAAGCATGGCCGAAGATGGCTGCGACCAAAGGCCGTGAGCAATTGACATCAAGCTTCAACAGACCCTGTCTTTCACTCGTCGAATTCTGTTTATGGATGAAATTCAAACATCGGAGCCGAGTTATCCACACTCAATGTGGAGTCCGCACCAGTCAGGACCTTAGACCCGTGATCAGATAAGGGTTTCAGCGAATTGCTGAACGATACAGCAACTCATAAGTTTATGAAATTACTTAGAATATACTCATTCTTAACGTTAGTTTTCACAATTCTGTATTCATTCTTACATCCGGCAATCGGAAGTCTTACAGGTTCTAAAGTGCCTGACAGCCTTCTTAACTTGGGCGAATGATTGCACCGCGCCTGGGAATGCTCGCATTCATTGGGTTTTCTGCCATTGCTGCTCTTCTCGTCAAAACACTGCTGCCAGATTTCTCAGCATCTTTAATCGAACCACTTCACCAACAATGTCTTTCGAGCTGCCCACAGTCTCGACATTTTGAAATGTATGCTGCCATCGTGTGCGGTTCGTCGCTTGAATCCGACTTCACTCGTGATGCTTTCGCACGCACGGGCTTGATTCACCTACTCGTTGTTTCGGGATCTCATCTCGTCTTTCTCGAAGATTTGTTAAGACTAATTCTTCCCGTTCGGCGTTTTCCGCGTAGTTCTTCGGCAGCGATCGGCCTTGTGCTGATCGGTTTTGCATTGGTCACTCGGCTGCAACCGCCTGTTCTTCGTGCGTGTTTCGCCTGG
This sequence comes from Bdellovibrionales bacterium, assembly GCA_035539835.1. GTDB lineage: Bacteria > Bdellovibrionota > Bdellovibrionia > Bdellovibrionales > JAMPXM01 > DATLHP01. Next base: position 5,044 of record DATLHP010000396.1, on the reverse strand, counting down.
CTCGCCGGAGTCGTTTCTGAAACTTTCATTCTCAATTGGTCGCGACTCGTCGTTCTCTCGGTTTCTGGAGCATCTACTCTATTTTTCTGTCGCACCCGCGGAGAAGTGCTCTCACTTGGGCTTTCATGGGCCGCGTCGATGGCGCTTCATCTGGTCAGCATCCATCGTCGCACAGGATCGGTCTCGCTGTGGCTGAAAACACACATCACCGCCTACTCACTTCTTTGGATCCCCCTGGCAACGATCACCGTGGCTCACCCGGTTTCAATTCTATGCAATCTGCTCTTGGGACCGATCATTGGTTTAGTTCTGTTTCCAGTGTCGGTGACGGCAATCATCGTTCCGATTGTTTCTACGATCAGTGATGTGCTTTGGGACATTACACTTTTCGTCGTCAATGCAACGGCCGAACTTCTTCCGGCCTTACGAAGTCCGGGAACGATGCCTGCATCTTGGATCATTCTCTATGTCGGCATCGCAAGTATCGGCCTCTTTTACCGCGAGAGAAGCCGCAATCGATGAAGATCATTTTATTCTCGCTGTTCTTTGGCATCCACGCTTCTGCGGCAGAGCTCATCGTCTGGAATGTCGGACAAGGACTCTGGGCAACGATTGCGACTCGAAATCGTTGCGAGCACTTTGATGCTGGTGGTGAAATCGCGCCGTGGCAGATGATTGAAGAGAGATGCGCTAGCGCAGAAAACATCGCGTACTTCAGCCATTGGGACTGGGATCATGTGAGCTGGGCAGCAAAGATGCGCCGCAGACTCAAGTCACTCTGTATTGGCGCGATGCCCGGCGGAACCCGTCACGAGCGTCGTTCTAAACTGTTCGAAAAAATATCCCTCTGCGAGCGCCGCCAGCATGTGAAAGAACTCACTGACAGCCAGGGATTTCGCCAAAGCTCCAATGATTCGAGTCGAGTTTTTGTCGCTGAGAAATCAGTACTCCTACCCGGCGATGCAACGAAGACAATTGAACGCCGACTGAATACGCGCGCGCTTCGATCCATTCGTTTTTTGATTGCAGGACATCACGGAAGTAAAACATCGACCTCGAACGACCTGCTCCGGCGCTTACCACATCTAAAAATCGCAATCGCCAGTGCGCGAAAAGAAAAATACGGCCATCCGCACCCAAGCGTCGTCACTCGACTGAAAGAACGTGGAATTTCACTTTTGAAAACAGAGGATTGGGGCTCGATCCACATCGAGCTCCCTCAAGAAACGAATCAAAGACGATAGGGTTTGTAATCCATATTCAGTGATCGCGCGACAGGCTCATAGCAAATCGCGCCGCCGTAGACATTCAGGCCCTTGAAGAGCGAGGCATCCTTTGCAATCGCATCTTCCACACCGAGCTGTGCGAGCAAGGATCCATATTTGAATGTCGCATTCGCGAGAGCATAGGTCGATGTGCGCGCCACAACGCCCGGCATGTTCGGAACGCAGTAGTGAATGACACCATTCACTTCATAAACTGGATTTTGGTGGCTCGTTGGTTTGCAAGTTTCAATGCATCCACCTTGGTCAACGGCCACATCAACAACGACAGAACCTGTTTGCATACTCGCAATCATTTCTTTCGTGACGAGAACTGGCGCCTTCCAACCCGTGACAAGAACGCCGCCGATCAGGAGGTCCGAATCAGCAACAGATTTTTCGATGTTCTGTACGTTTGAGTAAAGAACATTGAGACGACCTTGAAAGACGTCATCCAAATACTCAAGACGCTTGTGATTCAAATCAAGAACAGTGACGTCGGCTCCGAGTCCGACCGCCATTCTCGCAGCATTGATTCCGACGACACCGCCACCGATGATCGTGACTTTTCCACGCTGAACGCCGGTGACACCACCAAGAAGAATCCCCTTCCCTCCATGGTCTTTTTGCAAATAGAAAGCGCCGATCTGAGTCGCCATTCTACCCGCCACTTCCGACATCGGCGTTAGAAGCGGAAGACTTCCATCATCGAGCTGAATTGTTTCATACGCGATCGCCTTTACTTGTCTTTCGCAAAGGACCTTCGTGAGTTTCGGCTCTGCTGCCAAATGGAGATAAGTATAAAGAATCTGATTTTCACGAAGAAGCTCGTACTCATCAGGAAGCGGCTCTTTCACCTTCATGATCATGTCGGCTTTGCCGTAAATATCTTGGGCTGTATCAAGAATCTTTGCCCCGGCGCTGACGTAGTCATCGTTGCTGATTCGACTACCGACACCAGCATCTTTCTGCACAAAAACCGTATGGCCGTCTTTCACGAGCTGGCGAACACCAGCTTCCGTCAAGCCAACTCGATTTTCACTGATCTTGATTTCTTTCGGCACGCCAATGAGCACACGTCGCTCCTTTGTTTCGTTCGCTTAAACGAAATAAATTTGAGCAGAGCCCGCGAGCCGAGGCAAGTGGTGCCGAATCGAAAATTTCTTAGAACGTGTTTAAGCCGACGACCTGTGGAAGCTCGGTACCGAGTTCGACATGGCGATACGAGTTTGGCGACTCAATAATTTTGCGAACGAGACGATTTAACACGTCATGGCCTGCCTTATAGAGAACCAAATGTCCCATCAGCGGCATGCCAAGAGTGACAAGATCGCCAAGCGCATCGAGCATCTTGTGACGCACGAATTCATCTTTGAAACGCAGACCATCCGTATTCATAATGCCCGTCTCATCAAGAACAACGGCATTATCCAAACTTCCTCCGCGCGCCAAACCTTTTGCCCGCATCGCTTCAACGTCTTTGAAGAAGCCGAACGTGCGTGCGCGACCGAGTTCACGAACGAAAGTCGTTTCATTGATATCGAGATCAAGATTCTGACGGCCAATTATCGGATGTGCGAATTCAATCGTGCAACTGAGACGAAGCCCATTGTACGGAACCACATAGGCATGTTTGTCACCATCGCCGTAGAAAACCGGCTCAGTGATGTAGGCATACTTTCTCGGCTGCTCTTGTTCGAAGAGACCCGCTGATAAAAGCGCTTCCATGAAAACAGCAGCACTACCATCTCCGATTGGGATTTCAGGTCCGCTCAGTTCGATGAAAAGATTGTCGATGCGAAATGCAGCGAGCGACGAGAGACAATGCTCGACCGTCGAAACCGAAAACGCTGCTCCACCGAGGGTTGTCGCCATTTGTGTTGCGCGAACATGCTCTGCTTGCACGGCGATCGAAGGAGATCCCGGAAGATCATTGCGAACGATGTGGATCCCAGTTCCCGGAGGCGCTGGCTTGAAAACGACCGATGCCGGCTCGCCCGTATGGAGACCAATGCCTTTGACTTCAACTCGCTTGCGGATCGTTCTCTGGAGGAACATGGGGGCCACCTTATTCTTTGACTCCTCTATTCAAAAGCAAAGCGAGTGCCGAGGCTATGCGAAAACAGGCTTCGCCAAATATTTGATAAGACGGCGATTTTTCGCACCGACTTCTGGCCAGCCGTTAAGGGCCCAGATTCTGTGTCTAAAGAACCACTCAGACCGTCGCTAAAAAGCCTCAAGCGAGAGCGAATTTCTCGGTATTCTATATGTGATGAGGCGTCTCGCGTTCTTAGCTCTAACTCTATTGGCCGGTTGCGCAAGCACACCAGAGACCGATCGCTTCGGATCAGAGCCGACCTATGAGGGCTATTCATCCAACCCTCATCCGGCAAGCTACGGCGCCGACAATTTCATGGTGCAAAAGTTAATGCCGATCCGAGCTCCCGCCGACGTCAACTTCTACAACAAACAATGCCAAGAAGCCGGCCAAGCATCCTTCGTCTCAAAGACGAGCTACTTCTGCGATTATCGCTGATCCAACGATTGGCGATAGCGCACACATCCATGCATGAATTCTGGCCACGCAGGAACTTGTCCATGATTGAAAACCTAGGTTTCAATTCTGGCCGACTCAACTCACAGCGCTTCAGTGAGCTAGATTGTCACGTTGACCGTTAGTGATAGACCGCAACCCGTGATTTCAAAAACGCCTGCATCTTCCGCACACCAAACGATTCAATCGCATGCCGCTGATTGCACGACCGACAAAGCAATCTCAAATTATCAAGATCCGACGCCCCACCGAACGCAAACGGTACGACGTGATCAATCTCAGTTGCATGGCCTGATCCGCAGTTCTGACATCGCCCCTGATCACGCATATACAACGCATGTCGAACCACTGCGGGATAGTAGCGAGTCGGCTTTTCTACCTTCCCTGGGGGAGGTAGAGGGGGCGATGCGGCGTTCTCTACTGACAGGGCATCGGTTTCGGTTTCAGTTTCAGTGTTCGTTTGGACCTCACGCTCAATCTTCAAACTGAGCTTTTGATTCTTCTTAGCGTAGTTGCGCTTCGCCTTCTCAACTGGGTCCCATCTTGAAATGCACTCATCGGTCATTTCGTTAATCAAATCTCCAAGACTCATATTCGGGTTTGAATGAGCTTTCAGTTCAAAAAGACGCTGAAGCTTTGGCTCAAGCACTTCATCATCAGAGAAGAACGTGCGATCGATTCCTTTGGCTTTTAGATCAAGCATCGGCGATAGAAACGACTCGGCTTGAAGTACCTTCTCTGCTTTGATTTTCGAGCAGTGCTCAAGTTTTTCCAAAACCTCGACCTTTTGCTCAATAGTCCGATGAATCGATGCCTGCTTTTCTTTATTGAACATCGTTCGAGCATGAACCAGATTCGAAAGAGTCAAAGCCCCGCTCTCAATCTTCTCTTCGATCTGCGGGATCTCTTTCATCAGTCTCATTGCACCAATGCGGTTATTGGCTTCGTGTTCTGAATAGCCAAGAACTTTCGTCGCGTATTCAAAAAGAGATGGAAGCTTATGCTTGCAAAAGAGTCTTCGTTTTTCAAACTCACGCAGATGATGCAGAATTTCAGCCAGAATCTTTCGTTCATCTTTTACGAGCTTTTTTAAGTTTTTCTCTAATGTTTCATCGCTTAAGTGAGAAAGATTCATGTCTCGACTCCGACTGAAAAAGAATTGAATATGTTTACCATAGAAGCTCAATTTTCCCTAGGCGAAATTAGATATTTCTGACTTTGTATATAT
>DATLHP010000395.1:0-7740 GCA_035539835.1 Bdellovibrionales bacterium | reverse complement strand
TATTAAGAGTTTGTTCTGCTCAGAGTTCACCTGCGAAAACGACAGGCCTCCGCCTTCATCTTCATCGTGCTGAATATCCGCTGACTTCACGCGAACGACGCCATCTTGGTCGAGAGAGACTTCGATACGGCCGGGTTTCTTGTTCGCTAGCTGCTTCTTCAACTCAGGAATTTTGGCGGCTATCGCCTCTTCCGTGATCGGGCAATCATCGATATCGACGATCGAATGACTTCCGCGTTTGAAGTACCCAAACTTCGATCCGTCATGGTGAAACTGCGATCGATTGCGGTACCGAAATTCACGAGGGCTTGCGATTACGGGCGAAACAGATTCTGTTTTTGAAACATCGAAGCCTGAGAATTTACTTAAGGATTCGCGAACAAGCTCGCGCTTCACGCGGACCTGCTCGTCATATTCGAGGTGTTGCCAATTGCATCCACCGCAAACCCCGGCAACCGGACAGGGCGGGGTGCGACGATGCGAAGAAGGATGCAAAACTCGATTGAGTTTCGCTTCAGCAAAGTTTTTTTTGACCAGAGTGAGAGTGACTTCGACGCGTTCGCCAGGGGCTGTATCAGGCACGAAGATGACTAGACCTTCGTGCCGAGCGACGCCTCGTCCACCGACGGCGAGGCGCTCGATTTGAACTTCTAAAGTTTGGCCTCGAACCGGTTTCAATTAACCGTTAACGAGTTCAGATTTTTCAAAGAAAAGAGCGAGCTCGCGAGCAGCGCTTTCTGGGCTGTCTGAACCGTGAACTGCGTTTTCGCCAACGCTGTCGCCGTGTTTTGCACGGATTGTTCCTGGAGCTGCTTTCTTTGGGTCAGTCGCGCCCATGATTTCGCGGTTTTTCATGACAGCGCCTTCACCAGAAAGAGCCATCAACATCACCGGACCTGAAGTCATGAAGTCGACGAGTTCGCCGAAGAATGGACGTTCTTTGTGTTCAGCGTAGAACTCTTCCGCTTTTTTGCGGCTGAGAACTGTGAGTTTTGCAGCTGCGATCGTGAGACCTTGTTTTTCGAACGTAGCGATAACATCGCCCATGACGTTCTTTTTAACTGCGTTTGGCTTGATGATGCTAAAAGTCATTTCTTTGGCCATGGATAGGACCTCTTTCTCAGGCTTGATTCAGGAATTGCCGTGTTTTTACCCAAGCTTGGGCCTTAAAGGCAAGGGCTGAGAAAGCAAAAAACCCCAGGTTTGAGGCCTGGGGTCGTACGCCTTACTGGCGCGGAATGATTGAGAGATGGATACGAGTGATATCAGCCATCTTGTAGACGATTTGGTCTTTGCAGTATGGCGTCGGCGAGTCTTCGCAGAAGGCTGACTTGCCGTAATCGATCACTTCTTCACGAGTTGTCACCGGAGTCGCTGCAACTCCAAAGAGAGCGCGAACTTTTCCGCCAGTCAGACGTTTGCCAGCCGAGAGAGCTTCTTTTGCGGCTGCTGTGAGGCTGTCGGTGCGGAGATAGATCGTTTTTTCGGCTGAAGCGTCGTCTGAAGACGAACCGGCATTGTAGTAAGTGACTTCAACTTTGATCGCTTCGACTTGCTCGGTCGGTTGGATGTCGTAGCAAACCATGTCGCCTTCAGAGCCACACACGTATTCTACTTTGATACCTTTTGTCGTCACTTTCTCGAGACGAGCTGCGAAGACTTCGAAGTTCCGTGGACGTTGCGCGCCCCACTCCCAAACTTGGCGATTGAACGGATCGAAAGTGTAGTTGTCGTTTGCGAATGCGTTTGCAGTAGTGAGCGTTGATGCGATCAAAGTCGCGATGACAAGAATCGATTTCATAATTCGTCCTCCCAAGAACGAGTGCGTTTGTTGATGCACTCGGTTCTGAAGGTCACATCGGTCACACTCAAGGATGCCCAACATCGAAAACGCGATTTCGGTCGCCTAATGTGTGACCGTGAAACTCTTGGGTGTGACGAGAGCTAGTTACGAGGAGTAACGGTAAAGTACACGCGCTTTTCGATCGGATGAGCTTGCGGCACCAGGATCTCTCGGACTTTTTTTCCTGTGAGACGCTTGCCTGAACTCAGCATGCGCGCGGCTTCTGGCGAAAGTGTCGACGGATCGACATACAGAGTATCTTCGATCCATGGATCCGATGACGTGCTCGTAAAATAATTGAGAATCACCTCGACTGCTTCGACCTGCTCAACCGGTTTGACTTTAAAGCAAACGAGATCGCGATCCACACCGCAGGCGTACTCGGTCGAAATTCCTTTGGTTGTGACTTTCTTCAGTTGCGCCGCGAAGACAGCGAGTTCCGAGGGATCTTGCGAGCTCCAAGTCCAAGCTTGCTTCAAGAAGGGGTTGAAATTGTAATTCACTTCAGTGCCGGCTGATGCTGACGTTGAAAAAGCGAGAGCTGCGATAAAAAGTAGAGTGAATCGTGTTTTCATAATGCCATTTGTACGGACGGCCATGAACGTCCACAAGTTAGACGCCGAAAATTCGTAGAGATATCGGTCACGCCGTCTGTGACCGTGAATAGAAAGACTGAAAACATCGTCCTGAACAAACCCTGACCTGAGGTTTGCTGCGTAAACCCGTAGATTCTTACCACCTATGTCTTTATCGGGTGCGAAGAAAACCTCTGTCCTCTCCTATTCGTCATATCGCGAATTTTTGCGCGATTATGTACGATCAGCGAAAGCGGATTCTTCGACGTGGTCATACGCGAATTGGGCGCGCCGCTTGGGCGTTAGCAAATCAACGCTCGTGATGATCGTTCAAGGGCAGCGTCATCCGGGCGATGAGATGGCGACGAAGATCGGGACACATATTGGTTTCGACGAAAGCGAACTCACTCACTTCAAAAAGCTCGTCGAGTCTGAAAAGAAATTTCCAGATCCCATCGCGCGCCTTGTATTCATGAGAAGCGAAAGTGATGGAGCCACCGAACAGAAACGCCAGTGGCTCTTTTTGGTTCTTCTCGATCTTTGTGAAGTTGCTGGATTTCAAAACAGTCCGACGTGGATTCGAGAGCGCATTTTGGTTCCGGTCGCCGAGACTGAAATCAGCAATACCCTAAGCTCGATGATCGAAAGAGGGTTCATCGTCGAAGAGAACGGTAAATTTCGAGCGAATCGTGAAAAAGTCTCGGCTGAACTCGGTGGCATGCTCAGTGAAAAAGACATCCGTCGTTTTCACGAGGACGGAGGACATGCCTCCGTAGAGGCGTTGCTGAAGACCGATCGCACCGAGCGAGTCTTTGCGACAAGTGTGCTTCGAGTGTCTACCTCGCGAATCGAAGAAGCTCGTGCGATTTTACAACGAACGCAGAGCGAGCTCAGTCGCCTTCTTGAATCACAAGAGGGTGATTCGATCTACGAACTGCACCTACACTTATTTCCTCTGACGAAGAAATAAGCCAAGGCGGATGATCACCCAAGAGCTCGCGGGGATTCATTCGCAGGTTGAGCAGATTGTTCCATTCGAGACGTAAAAACTTATTCAGAGAGGTCGGCATTCCTGCTTCTTGTCGAGAGCTGCCGCCGACACAAATCGAATTTGGTCCGTAGGCATAGGTGTCGCACACGGCGACTCGCAGACCAGTGATTCGAGACGACATCTTTTGCAGCCAAGCTTCGAGAGTGAGCGGGCTACGCGGATCAATTGCCGGATCGAAAATGACGGCATCGCGACCTATGCGATAGGCGGCAACCACGTGAAACCACCAGTACGATGCGCCTCGCGTGTCGTACTTCGAGACCACCTTCAATTTTCCGAAGACAAAGACCTTACCGGCACGAGTAAATCCGATTTGCTGAAGTCGCCGAGCCGAATGAGTCGCTCGTACGAAACATCCGTCGCGAGTGTAGAGCCATGTCGCCCGGCGCGGAAATCCTGCGTGAACCGGATCTCTGTAAATACGGTCGTCGCGGACGCTGTCGAAGGCCTGATCCAGTTCATCGGCAGAGCCGGTCCATTCAGGTAAGCGCGAGACGTTTAAACCCGGTCGATAATAGATGGCTGAGTTGAGGACCGAGCTTGCACGGGGCGCGGGCTCTGTCGGCATTTGCCTACGAGCCGCTGTCTCCCAGTTTTCTCCGGGTTCTCGTGCGGCGGAAACTGGTGGCTCGGCCGCAAAAGCTTGAGTGGAATTCAACGCGGTAAAAATCAGAAGCAGAAGAGTTCTCATCGCCACAGAATGCCGCTATAAGCGGAAAAAGAAATCGCGGCGCCGCCACAATTTCGAAAGTGTCTCTAAAAGACTCGTTTCGGAAATCAGTTAGAAAAGAAAAACGGGTATCCGTCGACATCAATGGTCTGTTTTGGCGGAGGCTTCGGGAAAGTCCAAGTCTTAATCAGTCCGATAATACAGTTTGGTACAGCGTCGTTTCCGAGCTCATTCGACTTTATGTCAGCCTTTGTTACTTGCCCTTTGTCACCGATCGTCCATGAGAGAACGACTTTGCCCTTCAGGTTCGGAGATTTTCCGAGCTCGGCCTCGTAGCACGTTCGAATGGGTCTCAAGTTTTCAATGATTTTTCTTCGAATCGCTTCGCGGTCGTAGTGTGTATCAATTGCTTCGGACTTCGAGCTCCATGAGACGGCGAAAACGCAGAAACAAAACGATAAGATGAATCGAACGGTCACGATGATCTCTTCTCATAAAAAACCCGGGACGTTGCCCGGGTTTTCAGATCAGAAATTCATTGATTCAGATCACTTTCCAATTTGCTTCGCGAGTGTCGTTCCCATATCAGCAGGGCTTCGAGAAACCGCGCAACCTGCTGCTGCTAGAGCCTCGAACTTCGCTTCAGCTGTATCATCAGCACCGCCGATGATCGCTCCAGCGTGACCCATGCGTTTGCCTTTTGGCGCTGTCGCTCCAGCGATGAACACTGTGACAGGCTTTTTGAACTCACGCTTGATGTACTCAGCAGCTTCGATCTCTGCCGTACCACCGATTTCACCGATCATGATGACTGCGTCAGTGTTCGGGTCTTTATTGTACATCTCGAGAACGTCGATGAAGTTCGTTCCGTTGACCGGATCGCCACCGATACCGACGCAAGTCGATTGGCCGAGACCGATGCGCGAGAGCTGACCGACAGCTTCGTACGTCAAAGTTCCAGAGCGAGAGAGAACGCCGATGCGTCCTGGCTTGTGAATGTGGCCAGGCATGATTCCGATTTTGCATTCGCCCGGAGTGATAACGCCAGGGCAGTTCGGGCCGACGAGGCGAGTTTTTTTGCCCACCATGTAACGGCGAACTTTCACCATGTCGAGAACCGGAATGCCTTCAGTGATACAGACGACGAGATCAAGCTCTGCTTCAACTGCTTCCATGATCGCATCTGCTGCGAATGGTGGTGGAACATAGATGACCGATGCGTTTGCACCCGTTTTTTCGACTGCGAGACGAACCGTATCGAAGACGGGGATTCCGATGTGTTGAGTTCCACCTTTTCCTGGCGTAACGCCGCCGACCATCTTCGTTCCGTAGGCGATGGCTTGTTCAGTGTGGAAAGTTCCTTGTGCGCCAGTGATACCTTGGCAAATAACTTTGGTGTTTCTATCGATCATGATTGCCATTACTTAGCTCCTTTCACTGCCGCGACAATTTTGGCTGCGCCGTCAGTGAGATCGTTCGCTGGAGTAATGTTCAGACCACTCTTTGCGAGAATTTCTTTACCGAGTTCGACGTTCGTTCCTTCGAGGCGAACGACGAGTGGAACTTTAAGTCCAAGTTCTTTCGAAGCAGCGATGACACCTTCTGCGATGATGTCGCACTTCATGATGCCGCCGAAGATGTTAACGAAGATCCCTTTCACGTTCGGATCTTTGAGAATGATCTTGAAGGCCGCTGTGACTTTCTCTTTGTTGGCGCCGCCGCCGACATCGAGGAAGTTCGCCGGCGCTCCGCCGTGAAGCTTGATGATGTCCATCGTCGACATCGCAAGACCCGCTCCGTTGACCAGGCAGCCGATGTTGCCATCGAGCTTGATGAAGGCGAGATCGAAATGGCTCGCTTCGATTTCTGAAGGATCTTCTTCAGTGAGGTCGCGAAGTTCCATGATGTCTGGATGGCGGAAGAGAGCGTTCGAGTCGAAGTTCATCTTCGCATCAAGACAGATTACGTCGCCATCTGCAGTTTCGACGAGGGGGTTGATCTCAGCGATCGAGCAATCTTTGTCTTCGAAAGCTTTGTAAAGACCCATGAAGAACTTCGCCGCTTTTCCAGCGACCTTGTCTTGCATGCCGATTTTGAAAGCGAGTTGGCGCGCTTGGAACGGTTGAAGTCCGACCGCTGGATCGATCGAGATCTTGTGCAGCTTCTCAGGATGCTTCGCTGCGACTTCTTCGATGTCCATTCCGCCTTCGCGTGAGCCCATCAATACGAGGCGTCCCGTTTTGCGATCGAGAAGGATTGCCGCGTAGTACTCGTGCTTAATATTGCAACCGGCTTCGATGTAGACCTTGTTGACGATCTTTCCCTCTGGACCCGTTTGGTGGGTGATGAGGTTCATGCCGATCATTTGTTTTGTCAGAGACTCGACGTCCGCGATTGATTTCGCGATCTTGACGCCGCCGCCTTTGCCTCGACCACCTGCGTGAATTTGGGCCTTCACGACCCAAAGGTTCCCGCCGATTGAATTTGCGGCATCGACTGCCTGCTTCGGAGATTCTGCGACTTGGCCGGCAAGTGTCGCGACGCCATACTTTCGCAGGATCGCTTTCGCCTGATACTCATGAATATTCATTGGGGCTATTCCTTAGGATTTGAGCTTTAACTCTATAGATCGAGTGATCCGAAATATTCTCGGTCATTGCGTGGCATCGGTCAAATAGCCTTGAGGATTTCGCGGGCTAGTCCTAGCATTATTGAGCAAATCGAAACTTCGATCCTTCGGAAGGAATCAGTCATGAAAGCCCCTGTTCGTGTTGCGGTCACTGGCGCCGCTGGTCAAATCGGTTACGCTCTTCTATTCCGCATCGCAAGCGGTGAAATGCTCGGACCAGACCAGCCTGTTATTCTCCAGCTGCTTGAAATCCCGACAGAGAAAGCCCAACTCGCACTGAAGGGCGTTATGATGGAACTCGACGACTGCGCTTTCCCAACGCTTGCGGGAATGATCGCAACGGGAGATCCCGAAGTGGCCTTCAAAGGTGCACATGCTGCGCTGCTTGTCGGAGCACGACCGCGTGGTCCAGGGATGGAGCGTAAAGATCTTTTGATGGAAAACGCGAAGATCTTCACGGTTCAGGGTGATGCGATCGGTAAGTTTGCTGACCCGAACATCAAAGTTCTCGTCGTCGGTAACCCATGTAACACCAACGCCTACATTGCGAAAACAACAGCGATGAAACATGGCCGAGTGAAAGCAAAGAACTTCCACGGCATGCTTCGTCTCGATCACAACCGTGCTCTTGCCCAGCTTTCGCAAAAAACTGGTAAACCAGTTTCAAGCTTCAAGAAGATGACGGTCTGGGGAAACCACAGCCCGACGATGTATCCGGACTTCCGCAATGCGACTGCGGACGGACAATCAGTTTCTAAACTCGTCGGTCTCGGAACTCCGGACGGCGACAAGTGGAACAAAGAAAATTTCATTCCGACAGTCGGCAAACGTGGCGCTGCGATCATCGAAGCACGCGGTTCTTCATCGGCTGCATCCGCGGCAAACGCAGCCGTCGATCATATGCGCGACTGGTGGCAGGGATCGAAAGGCGAATGGACGACGATGGGAGTTCCGAGCGATGGTTCGTATGAT
>DATLHP010000394.1:0-2126 GCA_035539835.1 Bdellovibrionales bacterium | reverse complement strand
ACGCTCAAAGATCGTGTAGCCGTGAGAGTCGACTCGATGGAAAGTCTTGAAGGCTTTGAAGAAGAATGGCGGCTTCAATTCGTACTCACGATCTTCTTCGATCGGAATAAAATTGAAACGATACTCGTGTTGATCGATTTCGTGCCAGATCTTCATGATGTTGGTCATCGGTTTGATCAATGAACGAGGCATGTAGATCTGCGGCAACGCCTGCGACATCATCGATTTCATCGCAATCAGGTACGGGAGCCCTGATGCGTGATCCATGTGACCATGCGTGATCAGAATATTCGGAAACTGAATCTGATAGGGAAGACCTTGGGCAACGTCGAAGCAGACTTCCGCTTCAGGAAACGCGACGCTCGTGCTGATGCCGGCGACCGAGTAGCCGAGGAGTCGAATATTGTCGTGCTTCCAGTTGTACCCGGTCATCAAAGACATATTTAAAGAGTTCGTCCTGTCGCGAGGGCTTTTGCAAGAACATCGTGTCCAAGCCAAAGCACCGGCTTTTGTAGTTTCCAGCTGTCGTGAAACATAACATATCCGGTCGCTCTGAAGATCTCTTCGCTAAGAACGAAGGTGATCAGATTTTTGGGATCTTTGTGCATATCGACGATGGATTCAGACGCTGCGATGAGCTTTTCCATCTGCGCTTTGTTGTTATGGCCCGGCCACGTGTCGAAATGGCAAACACTGCGAAGCTCAGGGCTCGTTAACGCCTGATCTGTGAATGTCTGCAGCGTTTCGAAATTGAATTCTGGTTTCAAGAGACCAGCGCATTTTTCAATTGCAGCTTGGACACTGCGAACATTCGGAGCTTCACGTTTCAAAGCCTGAATGAACGGGTAGAGTGGAACTTCGACACCGAGAAAGATTGAACTCGAGTTCGTCAAAATTTCTGGGCAGTTGTAAACAGTGACCTTGATTCCCGACTTCCATGCTTTTTCAGCGTAGTCTTCGAGTTTTACTTTCGCCCAGCCTTGAAGATAGGGCGCATACGACTGCCAAGTGTACTCACCTTTAATCATGACCTCAGTGCCATGATATCCATAAGCGACGTAGCGAGCGGTTCCGCCGTCGCTTTCGATTTTCGAGCGAAGCGTGGCACTTTCTTCGATGAGAACATTGAGTGTGTTGGCTGTGACTTCTTCGAAACTCATCGCACTGAATTTGCCGAGATCAGAATTCCAGAATTTTTCAGAAGGAAGGTGGCGATCGCCAGTCCCTTTCACAACACGATTCATGACCGGCATGATGATCTTTGCGCGTGGAACTCCGCCGGCCATCAAGTGAGCGAAGATGACATTGGCGCCTTTTGGAATATGGCGTTCGAGTTCTTTGAGCCATGCCTGAGTATTTGCCTTGAACCGCTGAACACCGCGTGCTCGAGACTGCTCGAGTTTCTTGAAGTCGATGCGGGCGTCTTCCCAGGCGCTGAGTTTGATCCCTGCGACTTGCTCTACCGGAGTAATGCCGTCGTCTGAAGGCTCAAGATCGAAGCCGGCTTCGAGCGGAATATTGATAAACGGTTGAGGAATGTTCGCCGATTCTTCAGCGGTGAGTGGACGAAGTTTTCCTTCATCGTCACGGCGACCGACTGTTGAACGAACAATGGTCATTCCGGCGCGGTGGGCTTCGTCGACGATGCCATTGGCGTAACCGCGAGAAAACAGTTCTCCGAAAAGAACCAGAACGTCGCCTTTTTTGAATTGCGATGTTGGCGGGAGTTCACGAAGAGGGTGAAGAGTTGTCGCCATGTTGAAATCCTTTGTCTTTGTTGACGCGTAGGCAAGCTTAAATCCCTCGAAGGGGCTAGCCAAGGTAATCCAGGTTTTCGAGGGCGAATCGTCGCGCTGCGCCTGATTTTCGTCTCCCTTTCGTAGGGAAAATGACGATTTTGAGCAGCTGCGACGAGTGTCACCCCACCATGAAATCCCTTCTCGGCGCTAAGGTAAGTGCACGGAAACTAAGGCGCGATGCTTTCCTTTCTCCACGAATGTCTATGTCTTCGACAGTGCGCACAGGCCTTGCACTCATTGGCGCAATCGCGAGCCGAAGTGTATCTGCGACGTATGCTCAAAAGGATTGAACGTTATGACACCGACACAAATGGCATTCATTCTGCC
>DATLHP010000393.1:0-7267 GCA_035539835.1 Bdellovibrionales bacterium | reverse complement strand
GCTCTAGCCTTATTTGATGTCTCTCATAAACCTTCTCTTGAGTCCGATCGTGAATGGTCAACACGGCACCGATTCTATTTCCGCCGGGATCGTAGAGAGCGCGTCCATTGCAAACGAGATTTTTCTTAGCTCCGGTTGGCGTAACAAGTACGAGTTCTAAACCCCGAACCTCACCTTCAACCAATGCGCGTCTGAGTGGCAGATCACTGGATCGAAGTACTTTCTCTGCGTCATCATCAGAAAAGTAATGAAGCGCTCTCTCCTCGGGAGCCTTCGGATAGTCGAAGTTGTCGTTGATTCGTTTGGCGGCTTCGTTCCCAAACAGAATTTGTCCGTTGGCGTCGCCAACGACGATGCCATCATCCACACTCTCGAAAAGGGCGGCCATTAGGTCGGTCATAGAACTGCAATATTATACTTGAGTCGACATCGGTCACTACACTGAGCGCCGAAACAGCGCATCAAAGTCGCGTCACTTCCGCGCGGCGTTCCTCAAATCGCGAATTCGCCCTTGATGGCCGAACACCCAAATGACATCGCCCGGCTCGAGAATCGTTAGACTCTCTGGATTGAGGATGCGCTCGTTCTCTCTTTCAATACCGACGACCAATCCGCCGAACTCTTCACCAATACCGAGATCGCGAATTGATTTTCGAGCAAATGCAGAGTCTTCAGCGATGACGACCGAATCCAGACTATAGAGTTCGTCATGAGGCATGATCGGTTTGGCCTCCACGGGTTGAATGAGCTTACGGACAGTCGCGAGCTGATCCTCGGTTCCGATCAAAAACATTTCATCGTTTGGCAGAAGTCTTTCTGACCGACTTGGAGCAAAGATTCGACGTTTTCCACGGTCTATCATTGCAACCGTAGCGCCCGTCGTAGACCGAAACTTACACTCTTCTAGAGTTTGACCTGCAATCGGTGAATCTGAAGAAAGAACAAGCTGAGTCAATGCCGCATTCCATGGAGCAAGCTGCGGAAGCTTTTCGAGTTTTTCTAGTTCGGCGATCTCTTTAGCATTCAAATTCTGTAAAAACCTTCGTTCGACGGCTGAGTAAAACCGACCGATATATTTTTTGAAAACAAAAATAAGAATCGGAGTAGCGGCGAGCACAGCCAATGGCAAAACTCTCGCTCGAGCAAACTGGCTAATGATGATCTCGACCATGACGAGGCCAAAAATAGAACGAAAGAGAACGAGACCGAACTGAAGTCTCCGAAGTCGAAGGAGTGTCGCTGCCGTCTCGTTTGCCATCTTCTTAGGTTCTTTTAGAACAATCGCCAATAGGAACGGCGAACAGACGACGAGCGTGAGAATAGCGAGGCTGAGCCGCAAAACCGTGCCGTCTCCGAATGCCGAAATGAGAACTGGTAACAGAAGCTCTGCCGAACTTAAGCCGATCGCCAAGACGATGACTGAGTTCAAGAGAATGAGCATTCCATAAGACCGCCACAAAAGCCCCACAGCACTCTCGGTCCCTTTAGAAGACATCGCCTGTTCGTATTGGTTGAGCCGGTCTAAGAACTTCTGAGGCAAACGCGATTCGATTTTTTCGTAGATAGTGCCTGAATAGCGAATCATGTAAGGAGTCGTAAAAGTCGTCACCGCAGAAACAGCGATCACGATTGGATACAAGAAGTCGCTCACGACTTTGAGACTCACCCCGAGTGTCGCGATGATAAACGAGAACTCACCGATTTGCGCAAGGCTCATCCCGGCTTGAGTGGACTGCTTAAGGCTTCGTCCTGACAGCACAGCACCAAAACCCGAACCAAATAACTTACCCACGATGGTGAGGATCGTAATGATGATAACGACCCAAAAATGCTCTCGGAGTATCGTCGGATCGATCATCATGCCCACCGACACGAAGAAGACTGCGGCGAATAGGTCTTTCACCGAAGCCATTAAATGCTCGATTCGTTCACCTTCTTCAGTTTCAGCCAGGATTGAACCCATGATGAAGGCTCCGATGGCGGCAGAGAAATTCGCCTTTGTCGCAAGTACGACCATCATGAGGCAAAGAGCGATCGAGACAATGAGCATGATCTCGTTGCTGAGTAACCGGCGGACTCTTCGCAAAACAGAAGGAAGCACATAAATTCCGACGATAAACCACGCGAGAAGGAAGAATGCGAGCCGCCCAGAAAGAAAAGCCAGATTCGCTGCAGAAAAGGAGCCCGGAATACTGATGGCAGAAAGGATCACCATCAGCAAAATGGCCATTAAGTCTTCGACGATGAGAATACCGAAGACGAGACTCGCAAAGGCGGCGCCTTTTAGTTTCGCTTCATCAAAAGCACGGATGATAATCGTGGTCGAAGACATCGAAAGGATCGCGCCGAGATAGATACTATCCATCGTATTCCAGCCAAGAGCGCGGCCGACCAAATAACCCAGGGCGCTCATGGTGATGATTTCAAAGCTTGCCGCAATGAATGCGCTCTTTCCAACTTTGGCTAGCTTCTTAAAGCTGAACTCGAGTCCAAGGCCGAAGAGCAGAAATATGACACCGATCTCGGCCCAAAGCTGAACGCCCTTGGTGTCCGCGACAGTCGGCCACAGCGAAAAATAGGGTCCAACGAAGAAGCCCGCAACGAGGTAGCCAAGAACAACAGGCTGGCGAAGCTTACTAAAAATCAATGTGCTGACGGCTGCCGCACCGAGAATAAGGGCGAGATCGATGATCATTTGGGGCAAGTGACTCATCGCACCTTCATATATTCACAAGCACCAGTTTGCACTCCGAGCAGCAGCAAATGGAAGATCGGTTGCTCATACGCACCGAATTACTTTCGTCTAAATATTCAATGAACCGCCATAATCGGTGTTGGTTTCTCCATATTCGCCTCTAGCGATTGTATTCGAAGCCTTTTACCCGCCTCATAGTGTGAGATTTCGCCGCGTTTCGAGCTGTCTCATTGAATCTGCGGTGACCACAACAAGGGGTAAACGTGGCAAAAATTCTGGTCGTCGAGGATTCTTCAGAGTCCTACCAACTCATCCATCGCATGCTTTCAGGCTCAGCCCACTTAGATTGGGCAAAAACTCAAAAAGAGGCCGCAGCTTTACTCGAAAAAAAGGAATTCGACCTGATCTTGTTAGACGTAGTGCTACCCGACGGCGACGGCTATCAACTTTGTTCGCTGATTCAGGCCCACGAGAAGTGGAATTTAACGCCGATCATTTTTCTCACAGCAAAAAACTCGGTCTCGGATCGAGTGCTCGGATTCGCCATTGGTGCTGATGACTTCGTATCGAAGCCATTCGACGCTTTAGAGCTTAAAGCGCGAATCGACTCAAAGCTCAGAAAACGCGAGAGAGCTTTGAATGACCTCGACAATATCCGCATTGGCGCACTTGAAATAAACAAGAGCAGCCAAAGAGTCTTCGTCAGTGAGAATGGCGAGAGTCGCCAACTCGATTTGACGCCGCTGGAGTTCAAAATTCTTTTACTTCTGGCAAGTAAACCGAATGTCGTCGTAACTCGAGATGAAATTCTTGATTCTGTTTGGGGAAAGAACGTTCACGTCTACTCGCGAAGCGTCGACACCCATATGAGCAAACTTCGAAAGAAGCTTGAAGAGCATAGCCACTACATCTCATCGGTTCATGGATCTGGATACCGCTTTGAGTTCGTGGCGAGTCAGAAAAACATTCTGCCCCTAGGACCTGACGGAGCTCACCAAGATCTGCGCTCAGGCACTATGGTTCAGGGTTTGTAGAAAGATCGAATGATGAAGAAATCGAAGCTCCAGAAGCTAGCAGAATCCGATACTCAAAAGAGCTCTTCGGGTGTCATCACGCTTCTTTTAAAAGACCACCGAGCCATGCGAAAACTCATGGCGACCGTAAAGTCGCCAAGATCGACGAATGCGAAGAAGGTCAGCTCATTTAAAACCCTCGAGAAGCTCGTTCGTTCTCATGTCAAAGCAGAAGAAAAAGCTTTGCTCAAAAGAATCGACAAGCACGAGGTTTTTGAAGACGAGGCCGTCGAGGGCATTGAAGAGCATCGGATTCACAACAAGGTCATGAGCGACATTCATCTGATTCAGAGTCCAAAGCGAAAGCTGACTCGAATGAAGATTTTCTGTGAGTTTCTCGAGCATCACCTCGATGAGGAAGAAGAAGACCTATTTCCGAAATTTCGGAAGTACGCCGCCCTCACGACAAGAAAAAAAATGGGCACCATCTTTCTGGAAAAGCGCAAAAACACAACCTCAACCAAGGAGAGATAAATGAACCACGCAAAATCCATCGTCGAAAACGCAAAAGGCCGAGTCGGCGTTCCAATTCTGATGTACTTCTTGGGAGTCCCAGGAATCATCTGCGTTCTAGCTTGGTTGTTTTTCTTTAGAGGCAACTAACTACCGCAGCAGCTGCGGAATCATTTCTTCAGGAATCACACCAGATTCGCGACGAAACTCACGCCCATCCCGATAGACAATCGTCGTCGGGATGCCGCGAATGCCAAGTTCGTTACTCAACTCAGGATACTTTTCAGTATCGACCTTCACGAAGACGGCATCGTGAATGTTCAATGATGCGCGCTCGAAGGTCGGCGAATACATCTTGCACGGCCCACACCACGAAGCCCAAAAATCAACAATGACCGGGCGATCTGATTTCGCAATCAGCTTCTTCAAACCCGACGCACTGACATCAGACGCAAGCCCGTGCAACCGAAGCTCGGTTCCGCACTTACCACATGTCGGTGCTTTGGATTTCGCCTGAACAGCGTTGACTCGATTAATAGCCTCGCACTGCGGACAAACAGAAAGAGTGTCTTCCATAAAAGCCTCCCCGCCCGGCAGTTTAGCACAGCAGGCGCTGAAGCGCGGCTGTGCAAAGAAGCCTCACGTCAACTAGAACGTCGTCTCTGAAACTCCGGAGGTATTCCGGAATTTCTCAATGAAGGTGGCGAATTCGGGAAGTGTTTTTAAATCGATCACACCGGCGCGTTTGTCGGCCCAGTAAAGATAGCTGTAGAGGCTCATCGACGGATAGTTCCAGTCGCTCGGATTGTTTGGATCGAGTGAATTCATCCAGGGTTTTAAGTATTCAAGATTTGCCGGAATACGGGCGCGGTTTCTTTTCAGAAAATTTCCCGGACCATTGATATCGAATCCATCGTGTTTCAAAAGAAATAAGATCACTGAGGTATCCAAAAGGCTGTAGATCGATGAAACGATGTTCTCTTGTTCGATCGTGAGCGCTGAAACTCGATGCTTTCGCATCAGGTGATTCATGATGACCCGAGAGTCAAAAATTTTTTCGGATCCATCGACTAAAATCGGAACTTTGTTGATCGGCGATTCTTGCGCGAGAAGATCAGCAGCCTTTTGGTCATCGACGAAGTTTAAGACTGAAAACTGAAAGTCGATCTTTTGCTGAATCATGAACAGACGGCAAATTCGTCCAAATGGCGAACGCTCAGAAGAAATCAAAGTATACGACATGCGAGAAGACTATCACTCCGCCGAGGAATCGCAAGCAACAGCCCGTCGATACTCGCAGTAGACCGAAACAAGGTTTATACGATAGTTTCGAAGAATCATGGCTTACACATGCCCAAGAAATCATGGCCCACTCCGATGGCATGACTATCAAGCAAAGGGTCGTTGGTTCTGCAGGACCTGCAAAGGCGTCTTGGCTTTCGAACGAACATTGAAGAGGTTTTCTTCTTACAGTGCATTTCGGTCAGCGCTGACTCTGGATTCTGCTGCCACGAAGATCCGATGTCCGGCCTGCGCAGAGCAGATGACGAGCTTTCGAATTCAAAACAGTGCTCGTCCTTATCAAATTGACCTCTGCGAGCGCTGCGCAAGTTTCTGGTTCGACCCCGGAGAACTCAAATTGATCACGGGAAGCACATCTGAACAAGGAACCGCATCTCTCGTTTTCGACAAAGGCTCTGACCCCTACGTTGATTTGGCTCACGCACTCGTCGGGCACATGAATGAGGTGGAAACCAAACGCGAGCAGATTTTTAAAATGATCGCTGTCGTCTGTATCGTATTGAACATCATCGTTTTAATTGGACTCATTCCGAAGGCCCATACATTTGCGCAGATTCGTGGATACAAATCGACGAATCCTATTGGCGAATCGATCGTCTCGCTGCTTGCGTTCGGAGCATACTACTTCAGGCCTTGGCCCCTACTTGCGCTCGTCGGAGGCCTTTCGCTTTTCAAAGCGTTCTTCATTTTGCTCGCGTTTATTTGAATTCAATTTATCGAATCTGCAGAACAACGAAACTCGAACTCTCAAGTGCCGTCACAGGTAGAGGACCAGTACCGGCTCGGAGAACATCACCAGGATTCAAGTAAAACTCGCCGATTCGAATCTCACCCCGAGCACAAAGAACAAAGCACTCACCGGCAACATCGACAGGCAAGATTTCATCCGTTTGTAGCGAGTGAACAGACATCTCGCTCTGGACTCGATCTCGCTTAAAAATGATCCCAAAATCTTTCACCGCTCCGGCAAAAAGTCGGACGTCCATCGTATCTTCACCGCGAAAATGAAACGCTTGCATCGAAGAGCGGCGAATTCCGCCGACATCGAAGCCTGCACCACTCCAAACAACCAACAAACGATCGTATCCGGGAAACAACGAGAACGGACCATCACTTACAACGGTCGCAATCGAGACTCGCCAATCAAAATCCATTTCGGCGAGGCTCGTCCCCGCTGGCGAAATCGCGACCTCTGCGGTGATGCCGCCGCCATTTTTCCAGGGCATCTGCTTCATATCGATAGCTCTGTTTAGTTGCATTTCGCTAGCCTCGTTGATCCCTCTCCAAGAGTCCAGGTCAAACGCCCCGTACTAACTGATTTACTTTACTGATCGAACGGGGTTCTAGATCATAGACGGATGAAAACTATCACTTGGCTGATGTGTGCGGCAGTTCTCTCGTTCACTAACCTCTCATACGCATCGACGATTTGTGATGCCTTTCGAACACCGGGTCAGGAAAAGAAACTCGCGAACTGCGAAACGGTTGTAGCGAGAGGATTGATCCCGAACACAAACGCACTCAGTTACACGATCAAATACTTAAACGAAAATCAGAACGGTCTCAAAGACCCGAGTTGCGCAATCGATGGCATCGATCCATCTGACGATTGCCATTCTTGCCGAAACCCAGATTGGGTCAAAAGCGGATTCGAAAACAAATGTTCTTTCATCATCAACGATCTTCAAACTCCATGGAAGCGCAACGTCGCAAAAAATCGCAGCACCGCTTACTACGTCGATCT
>DATLHP010000392.1:0-2330 GCA_035539835.1 Bdellovibrionales bacterium | reverse complement strand
GGCAGCGATTCGCGCTCGTGTGAATCAGCTTTTGAATGCGCAGGCAGATTGTTTTCAAAACGTGATCCAAATTGAACTCGCACAAGATGGTGTTCATCTTTTGAGTTGGGATCGTTTGACGGACATCGAACGCAAATTCGCTAATCAGTACTTCAGACAAAATATTTTTCCCGTACTGACTCCTTTGGCGGTTGATCCCGGGCTTCCGTTTCCGTTCATTTCGAATCTTTCGACTTCACTTGGCGTTACGCTGAAGCATCCCGAGAAAGACGAAAAACTTTTCGCACGTATCAAGGTGCCGAAGATCTTTCCGCAGTGGGTGCAAGTGCGTGGCAATGACCCAAATTCGAAGCAATATCGGTTCGTCGCTTTGCTCGACATGATCATTCACAACTTGAAGGATCTGTTTCCAGATATGGAAGTCTTGGGCGTGATGCCATTTAGAATCACACGCAACGCTGAAGTTGAGCGCGAAGAAGAGGACGAAGTCGACGATCTCCTCGAGATGATCGCCGAAGAGTTGAAACAACGGCGTTTCGCCGAGGTCGTTCGTCTTGAACACGGACCGAAGCCTGATCCGTGGATGCTTCGCTTTTTGATGGACGAGCTTGAGCTCACCGATGCCGAAGTTTTCGAAGTGCCTTCTCTTCTCGACTACACAGAGCTAAAGCCAATTGGTGATCTTCCGCTTCCAGCTTTGAAGTATGAGCCGTGGACTCCGCTTCCACCGGCGCGGTTGATCGATGAGCGCGAGAGTGTGTTCTCGGTGATTCGCGAAGGCGATTTGCTGGTGCATCACCCTTACGAGAGTTTCACCGATAGTGTTGAACGATTCTTGCGCCAAGCAAGCGATGATCCAAAGGTTCTCGCGATTAAAATGACTTTGTATCGCACGGGTGACGATAGCCCATTCATTCCGTACTTGATTCGCGCCGCTGAGCGCGGAAAGCAAGTCGTTGTTTTGATCGAGCTTCAAGCGCGTTTCGACGAGGAGAGAAACATCCATTGGGCACAAGAACTCGAAAATGCCGGTGTTCATGTCGTCTACGGAGTCATTGGTCTGAAAACGCATGCGAAGGTTGCGCTCGTTGTTCGCCAAGAGGGTGAAACCTTGCGCTCGTATGCGCACTTCGGAACCGGGAACTACCACAAGGTCACGGCGAAGCTCTACACAGATGTTGGTCTCTTTACGTGCAATCCGGCATTTACTGAAGACGCTGTCGAACTCTTCCATTTCTTGACGGGTCGAAGTCTCAAACGCAATTACCGCAAGCTTTTGGTTGCGCCGATCAACATGAAAGACCTTTTCATCGATAAGATCCGTCGCGAAACAGAGCATGCGAAGGCGGGACGCCCTGCGCGCATCGTTGCAAAGTGTAATAGCCTAGAAGATGCCAACGTCGGTCGAGCACTCTATGAAGCTTCGCAAGCAGGAGTGAAAATCGATCTCATCGTACGAGGATTTTGCTCGCTTCGACCGAAAGTTGCTGGCTTGAGCGAAAACATTCGCGTGATCTCGGTCATCGGTCGCTTTCTTGAGCATTCGCGGATCTTCTTCTTCTTGAATGGTGGAAAAGATCATCTCGATGGCGAGTTTTATATCGGCTCTGCCGATTGGATGTATCGTAACCTTCACGCACGAATTGAAACCGTGGTTCCAATTGAAGAGCGCGGTTTGAAGAAGCGTCTCTGGGAAATCTTCGACATCATGCTGAAAGATCGCAGACAAGCATGGGAGATGGAATCAGACGGTAGCTACAAACAATACCAGCCGACGACCCCTGAAGAAGAAATCGGGACTCAGCGCCGACTCATGATGCTCACTCGCGAAAGCGTGACTGTAGCGCGCGAAGAGATGGGTATTCCAGCTGCGGGTGTGGTGTGAAACTTCTGATCGTTCGTCACGCGATCGCAATGGATCGCGAAGACTTCAAGTCTGCGAGCAAAAGGCAGAGCGACGACATGCGCCCATTGACGGACGAGGGCGTTCGCAAAATGCGAAAGAACGCAAAAGGCCTTGCGCGAATTGCACACAAACCGGATCTAGTGATTTCAAGTCCACTGGTTCGAGCGATACAGACTTCCGAAATTCTACAAATCGAGTGGAGTTCTTCGACGGCAAAGTGCGACGCACTGAAACCCGACGCTGCTCCTATCGAACTCGCACGCTGGCTGGCCGGATACAAAACGGCGATTCAAACCAATCACACGGTGGCAATCGTCGGCCACGAACCGCATCTATCAAGATTGATCGCATGGTGCCTCGAATCCAGCCACACCGAAGCCTTCGAACTTAAAAAAGGCGGCGCCTGCCTCATCGAATTCGAAGA
>DATLHP010000391.1:0-6458 GCA_035539835.1 Bdellovibrionales bacterium | reverse complement strand
AGCTGGATAACAAACGAACTCATCAGCGAGAAAATTTGCCTCTGGACCGTGAGCTCCAATACCCCTGGCGTCCTTCGACACGAACTGGTCGAGGATTCGAGTCCAGGAGGAAATTCAGAGCGCCGACTCGTATTTCGCCTCGGTAAAGCGGAGGATACGCGGCTCTTTCGACAAGAAATCGCCCTCGAACTTCTTACGGATGGCTCGATCGAGTACCGGTACGCCTGGGGTGTTCCGCATCAAAATCTCGAGCCTCGCACTCGGGCTTTACTCAAGAGAAACAAGTAGCGTCGTCTAGTTGATTGAGCACCTTTCGTGGCTTAGCCTGAATGCTGTCCTATCTCGATTGAAGGAGCGTCTAGCATGACCCCGTTTTGGGTATCGAAATATCCTGTTGGTGTTCCGGCGACCGTCGACGATACGATCGCGCAATACAGTTCCGTGCTCGACGTTTTCGAGGAAGCTTGCGGTCGTTTTCCAGCGCGTCCTGCCTTCACGCAAATGGATCGTACATTCACCTTCAGCGAACTCAATCGTAAGGCCGAATGTTTTGCCGCCTTTTTGCAGAATGAGCTGAAACTCAAAAAAGGCGAACGCATCGCGCTTCAGATGCCGAACGTTTTGCAATACCCAGTCGCCATGTTCGGTGCGATCAAAGCCGGTCTCATCGTCGTCAATACGAACCCGCTCTATACAGATCGCGAAATGAAGCATCAGTTCAATGATGCTGGTGTTAGTGCCGTCGTCATTTTGGCGAACTTCGCCTGTAACCTGCAAAAGATCCTCACTGAAACAAAAATCCGTCACGTGATCGTCACAGAGATCGGCGACATGCTGAGCTTCCCGAAAAATCTTCTCGTCAATGCGGTTGTTAAGCATGTGAAGAAGATGGTTCCAGATTATTCGATTCCAGATGCCATCCAGTTCTCAGACGCCATGAAACGTGGCGCCGCGATGACATACACACGCGTGCCGATGCAAGCCGACGACGTTGCCTTCTTGCAATACACTGGCGGAACAACCGGCGTTTCAAAAGGCGCGATGCTCACGCATAAAAACGTCATCGGAAACATGGAGCAGATTCGAGTCTGGATCGCGCCTCTTCTTAAAGAAGGACAAGAGATCGGAATCTGCGCACTTCCGCTCTATCACATTTTCGCCCTCACTCTGCATGGTCTTGCGCTCATGAAATACGGCGCCCATGGAATTCTCATTACGAACCCGAAAGACATGCCAGCGTTCGTGAAAGAACTGAAGAAATACAAGTTCACCGTCATGAGCGGCGTGAACACTCTCTTCAATGCGCTCGCAAACAATCCTGGCTTCCAACAGTTGAACTTCTCAACTCTCAAAGTCAGTGTCGCTGGCGGCATGGCTTTACAAAAAGCCGTCGCACAAAAATGGACCGACGTGACGAAGACCAAGGTCATTGAAGGCTACGGCCTCACCGAGGCATCGCCGGTCATCTGCTGTAATCCTGTCGATGGCACCGATCGCGTCGGCACAATTGGTCTTCCGCTGCCATCGACGTTCGTACGCATGATAAAAGACGACGGCACCGAAGCCGCTATTGGCGAACCCGGCGAGCTTTGTGCTAAGGGTCCGCAAGTCATGAAGGGTTACTGGCAGCGTCCAGACGACACGGCACAAGTATTGGATAAAGACGGCTATCTGAAAACCGGCGACATCGGTGTCATGGAAGCCGATGGGTTTTGTCGCATCGTCGATCGGAAAAAAGAAATGATTCTCGTCTCGGGCTTTAACGTTTATCCGAACGAAGTCGAAGACGTTATCGCTCACCATCCTGGAGTTCTCGAGGTCGGCGTTATCGGCGTGCCGGACGAAAAATCCGGAGAGGTCGTCAAAGCCGTGATCGTTAAGAAAGACCCGGCGCTGACAGCTGAAGACGTCATCGCGTTTTGCAAAAAGAATCTGACGAGCTACAAAGTTCCGAAACACGTCGAATTCCGCAAAGAGCTTCCGAAATCGAACATCGGCAAAATTCTTCGCCGCATGCTGAAGGACAACTAAGATGTTTCCAGTTCATTCACGTATTCTCATCGTCGACGACATGCCGAGCTTGCGCGATCTTTTACGCGCCTACCTTCGCCGTCTCGGCTATAGAAATATCTCTGAAGCCGATGATGGAAAACAGGGCTATCAGTCTTTGCTCGCGGCCCAAGCAGCAAACGCGCCCTTCGAACTCGTGATTTCCGACTGGAACATGCCGAACACCGACGGCCTCGAGTTCTTGAAACTCGTTCGCGCCTCACCATCGTTCGGAAAACTTCCGTTCATCCTGCTCACCACAGAGAGCGAAAAAGGAAAAGTTCTTGAAGCCGTCATGGCCCATGTCAGTAGCTACATGGTGAAGCCGGTTGAAGAAGAAATGCTTCGCGATAAGCTCAAAAAAGTCTGGGAAAAACACAACGAAAAGAAGTGATCGAATTATGCGGCTTTTACCGCATGTGAGTGAGATACCGGGATCCACATCACGACACTGAGTCCATGTCCCGGATCCGACACCAATTTGATTTGCCCGCCGAGCTTCTCGACTTCTGCCGCGACGGCAGAGACGCCAATTCCACGACCAGAAATATCAGTGACGGTATCCTTCGTTGAAAGATCACCTTCGAGCAACGTTTGAATGACCTCGTCGTCGGACGCTTTTGCTTTCGCATGAGACTTTTCGACGAGTCTTTGGCGAAGCTTGTCGACGTTAACGCCGCGACCATCGTCAGCAATGACGATATTGATACGATCTCCGCCATTCTCAGCACGTACGGTGATTTGACCGGCTTCTGATTTACCAGCGCCGATACGTTCTTCTTTTGTTTCGATACCGTGATCGATCGAATTGCGGAACGCATGAACGAAAGAATTCACTAGCGACGCGTGCTCGGTTTTCTTGAAGCGCACATTGGATGCCTCGAATACGATCTTTGGCGGAGCTTTTTCAAGCTGTTGCGCGATCTCTTTCAACGTTGATAGATGCACACTCAAGATGTCTTCTAACACAAATGTGTCTGAGTCACTGCCGCTAGCAGAACTAAGACCAAGCAGATCAGAAATCTCGTTCACGTCTTTATCAAGAAGATCGCGGAACTTCGATCCATGCTTGGCGAGCTCTTCGACAGAAGGAATCGCGGTCTCAATCTGCGTTTCAAGCTCATGACATTCATGTGCAAGCTCTGCCAAACCAAACGTCGCCGCTCCACCTTTTACGGTGTGCATCTTGCGTTTGAGCTCTTCGATCGAAAGGGTTTTCTTCGCCTGAAGATCAGCTAAGAGAGAAGCTGCATCGGCCGCAAACATTTGAAATGCATTTCTATGTTTCGCGACTTGAACGATACGTCGCACGAGTTCTTTCTCGTGTTGAGCAGCCTTCAATGCCTCGACTTCTTTGGTGCGGTCTGTGGCGATGACGACGACGCCGTCAATCTTTCCATCATTCGCAAGAACCGAATAGTTCAACGCGATTTCTGTCGGAGGAGGGAGCGACGTCAATCGTGACGGCGCGAGCGGAATGAGTTCATCAAAGTCGAGCATTTGAGCGAAAACAGCTTCACGCCATTGCTCGAATGTCTCTGTCTCTGACCCTTTTAGGCCCAAGACCTCACCGACGGCTTTCGCTTCTGGTGAAATGCCGAACATCTTTTGGCAAACCTGCGAGTAAATCGGAAGACACTTTCCTGATTCGTCGAAGACAAGGATACCCTGCCCAAGACTGTCGAGGATCGTTTTCAAAAGTGAATTCTTCGCCTGCAACTCGGCTGTTCGCTCCGCAACGATTTTTTCGAGGCCGTGGCTATATTCTTCGAGTTTCTCTCGTGCGGCCTTCAGCTGTTCGATAACAGCTTCTTTTTGATCGAGTTCGCCCTTGTATTTGTCGGCGAGAATCTTTTCGAGACTCACGTCCCGAAAATTAATAACCCAGCGATCTTCTTCAGCCGAATCCGTTTTGAAGCATACCGGCTGAGGCTGTACGAAGACTTGAACTGATCCCGTCTTTCCACTCGCATTCGAAGTGTAGTTCACTTCGCGCATCTGTGTGGCTTCTAGGACTTTAGAAAACGCACTCCCACCCTCGAGAATCGGAGGATCAAAGGTCAAAAATTGAGAAATCTCTTTTTTAGAGCTCAGTCGGCGTTCGTTAATATCCAAAAGCAAACTGGCCGCGGTATTCCCCGCGACCAGACGACCGTCTCCATCGACGACGATCACCGCCTCTTGGAAAGTTTCGAACAATTTGTACTGGCTCACGCCGACATTTTTCCTTCAGTGATCTCAAGACACTTTGAAAGGGCTTTCATCGCGTCGCGGTTGTACTGACCGGCACAGTGCATCTGCAAATCTTGGAATACTCGTAGCGCCGACTGCGGTGAGTGCGGATGTTTCTCTTCTAAAAGGCGGTCGACAAAGGCATTGGCAAGTGACACGACCTTTGCAAGCGGGCTGATTTGAAACTCTTTGATCCCTTTAGGGAATCCGCTTCCATCCACTCGCTCATGGTGTTGCGCGACGATCAACAAAACGTCTTCCGGAATCGACTTCGCTTGCGCAAGAGTCTGCACTCCGACTTCGACGTGACTGACATAGATCGTTTTTTCGTCGCGATTCATCATGTCGAAACGTTTTTTCAGAACTTCGGTCGGAAGTTTCGTTTTGCCGATGTCGTGTAAGAATCCACCAAGACCGAGCTTCTCCAGAGTTGCTGGTTTTTCCCACTCGTGCTTGATACCGATCATGACGGAAACCATGCTCACCATCAGAGCGTGGCCTAATTCGTCGCTCTTGAGGTTCGCAAATTTTTCGATGATCGACATGATGTTCGGGCTCTCTTTGACGAAACTCAAAGTCGCATGGTTCACCAGTTTCGCGTGCGAGAATGTTTGCTCGTCGAAACCAACGTCTTTCATCTCTTTGTAAACAGCTTCAAGCGCGCCATGAATAACGTTGAAACGGCTCGCCGCTGAGAGCTTGTTCTCACCGAGAACAGCTGCAGCGTTCTGAATCGTCGTCAGCAAGAGCTTGTGATAGTCCTCTATACGGATATAGAGAACGTCGATATTTTTCGCTTTGTATTTCTCGAGCGCTTCGCGCGGAGTATTTTGTCCGCCCTTGGCGATCAGAATGAACTTATTCTGAGAAAGCCGAATGAAGATGTCGACGAGCACCTGAGGCCTCGACAAAAACTCTTCGATTGGAATTGGCTGAACTTGTGAGTCTTCAACCGGACGATTCATCACACCTTCTCCTTCCGAGTTTATCGGAGAGGTGTGATCAATTCCTGAACCATTCAGGACCGTTGTCGAGGTCTAGTTCGAGTCAGAAGTAACTCAACTCTCGTAAACGACTCGAACGTTGTCCAGGTACTCACGAATTTCGGTGAGGATATGAGACACGTCTTCATTGTTCTCGCGATCGCCGGCCTCTTCAAGGGCCCGGCTGAGCGTCTCAAGATGGACAAAGCCGTACGGACGGCAAATCCCCTTCCACGTGTGCGCCAAACGACGAACGAACTCGTAGTCGCCGCGCTCGCGGGCTCCATCAAGATCCGACAATTCGTTTTTCCGATTTTGCATGAACGAAGGAATCAAATCCTCAAGATCCGGATCAGGTCGAACGACCCAAGTCGTCGGCGATGTCCCTTTCACATGTTCTCCCTGCATTGCAGCCCTCCATGATGTTCTCGGAATTTCCGATCTTGCTCAATTCGTTTTACAGAATAGACGTCTACGACATCCAACAATTGCTGTTTTCTTACCGGCTTGGCCAAGTGCCAGTCGCACCCAGAAGCGAGACTCTTTCTAATCTCGTCGGTGAGCACGTGCGCCGTCAATGCGACGATTGGAGTCCGCGATCGGCCGAGCTCATCCTCAAGCCGGCGAATTTCACGCGTCGCACTGTAACCATCCAAAATCGGCATCTGCATGTCCATGAAAATTAGATCAAAGGTGCCGTTCACATATTTGTCGCAAGCTTCAAGACCATTACTAGCAATCGAAAGATCAACACTCGCATGACGAAGATACGCTGTCACGATGGCCTGATTATCCGGAGAGTCTTCGACCAATAAGATTCGCGTTTTCCTGTCATGTTCCGGAACATTCACAGGGAGCAAAAGTGACTCCATGCTCATCTGTTTTGGAACACGATCCGCACCGTCTCCGGCTGTCTCTTGATCACCCATCGTGTCTGGGACGTCAAAAGGAAGTCGAACAGTGAATCGGCTTCCGACGCCAATCTTGCTTTCCACTTGAATCTTTCCGCCCATTGCTTCAGCCAGACTCTTACTGATCGCCAATCCGAGGCCAGTGCCTCCGTAACGTCTCGTCACAGAGGAATCTGCCTGAACGAATTTTTCGAAAATCGTGATCAGCCGATCGCTCGGAATTCCAATTCCGGTATCGGCAACCGTGAACACCGCTTCTCCAAACACGGGCCGCAACGCCTTC
>DATLHP010000390.1:0-4744 GCA_035539835.1 Bdellovibrionales bacterium | reverse complement strand
GTCTCATAACCAAGTCTCGATAATCCGTAAGCAACCGGGCCGAGACTGCGGCCGACATCATGCTTCGTTCCCGGATTGGCTTTCCCGCCAATGACGAGTGCAAAATTCTTGGCTTGAGCCAGAACTGGAAGAGCGAAAAATATCAAAAAAACCAATGAACGCATTGCAGAGACTTATCGGATCGATAAGCCGATTTCCAACCTAGCCTTTAGACCTGTTCGAAAATTATCGGCCGAGTTTGTTTTCGGCGTTCAGTGCGGCGACCTTGTAGGCCTCAGCGAGTGTCGGATAGTTAAAGACGTTGTCGACAAAGAAGTCCACCGTCGCACCAAACGCCATCGCAACCTGTCCGATGTGGACAAGCTCGGTTGCACTCGTTCCGATCACATGAACGCCGACGATTCGACGTGTGCGCGAGTGAACCAGGAGTTTTAGGAATCCGAATTCGTCGCCGACCATTTTTCCTCGAGCAAGAATTCGATACGGAGCTTTGCCGACAACGTATTTCACGTTCTTCGCGATCAGCTGTGCCTCTTGCATGCCGACCGAAGAGATCTCTGGGATGGTGTAAATACCATATGGAAAAGTATCTGGGAACTCGGCCTTCTCTCCTGTGAATGCATGAAGAACGGCAAGTCTTCCTTGCTCACTCGACGACGCGGCAAGAGCCGGTGCTCCAATGATATCTCCGACCGCATAGATATTTGGAATCGCCGTTTGGTAATTCGAATTCACCGGAATTTGTCCGCGACCATCCGGCGCGATTCCAACACTCGCAAGCCCTAACTGCTCGTGATTACCCGTTCGGCCCAAGCAATACAAAACAGCATCGAACTCGCGCTCTTCGACACGATCACCGCAAGTCAGGCGAACCGATGCGGCTTTGACACCGCGACGGTCACATTTTTTAAGCTGATCGAACTTTGCGCCTAGATAGAGGTCGACACCCGACTTTTCAAATTGCTTCGAAAGAGCCTCGACAATTTCACGATCGATCGTTCCAAGAAGTTCGGGGCGACTATCAACGAGAGTCACCTTCACGCCCATGCGAGCAAAGATACTCGCATACTCACAGCCAATGACGCCGGCGCCGAGAACCAAAATCGTTTTCGGCTGAGTCTTCAGACGTAAAATCGAATCACTCTCGAAAATGACTTCTTCATCAAATGGAATCTCTGATGGTCGACGTGGTCTCGTTCCCGTTGCAATCACGATGTAACGAGAATCGACCTCGAAGTTTTCGTTCCGACATTCGATGCGAATACGATTCGGTCCAACGAGTGAGCCGGTTCCAATCATGGCTTCGATTTGATTGCGATGAAAATGCTCTTCGGTGATTACACGTTCTTCATCGATGAGCTGGTGAGTCCGAGACAGAATTTCATGAATCCAAGTCGCGCCGGTTTCGGAACCGAGTGCTGCTTCGCGAAGAGCTTTGCTCGGAATGGTGCCAAGGTGAAGACACGCTCCACCCATGCGGTCCTTTTCGATGATCAAAACTTTTTGACCAAGTTTCGCCGCTGTCACCGCGGCACGATGGCCGCCAGGTCCGGACCCGATCACTACGAGGTCGTAACGAGTGGATTTTGGTTTCAGAGAAAGTGAGGCGCCTTCGTTGAGCATGCCCCACTAGTTTACGCGAACTTCAGCGCAGTCGAAAGACCAGGCTTAAAATGTTACGGACTCTAGCGGGTATTCGACGCGTATGAGCGCGTCACCATGGGGAGAAGTGTGAAAAACAGTCCGGCAACAATCGGCCCAATGAAAAGGCCGTAAAATCCAATGGCCTCGAGAGCACCGAATGCTGCAACAAACCCGATCAAAGGATGCAATTCTGCTCCGCCTTTGAGCACGTAAGGCCGCACGATATTGTCAGACGTCCCCACAATCGGAATCGAAATCAAAAAGATGATTCCCGATGTCGTGTCTCCACTCAAAAACGCTTGAAGAGTTAGAAAGATGGTCACCGGGGCCGTGCCGACCATCGGAAAGAAAGACGCAAGGAAGCTAACAAACACGATCAGCAAAATGCCCTCGGTGCCGGTGATAGCACATGCAAGACCAATGATCGTAGCCTGAACGGCACCCGCTACGAGCGACGCGACGATCACTGAATGGCAAAGCGATCTTGTGACCTGAATGATCCGGTCTGTTTGTGAGCGACCGAAGATCGAATTTCCTTGAATGAAATGAACCGCGCGAGGTCCATCGATCAACAAAAAGAAGATCGTGAACACGATGACGATGTTCGAAAACAAAACTCCCGGAATTCCAGACACAAACGCCTGAAGACCGCTCGTCAAAAGCCCGCCAATTGCGATGAAACCTTTGGTAGCGGATTGTCGAACTTGAGCGTCAGAGATTGGAAGGATCTGTGCGATTTTATCAATCCACGGACTCACACCGAGCGCATCGAGCATCGCCCATGGCGACACCGCGCCTGAGTTTTTGTTGAGAGTTTCTAGAGTTTGAAGCTTTTCGAGGGCTGCATCGGCGCCGACCATGATGACGACTCCGATTGGAACAAGAATCACGATCGTAAACCCGAGCGTGATAAGGCCGGCTCTCACGGCTCGATTCAGCTTCAATCGCTGAAGCTTACCCATCAGAGGGAATAAGACGACAGCGAAAATCGCTCCCATCGCTAGCGGCTTAATGAAAGCGGAGTTCAACCACAACACGAGCGCAAACAGAACCAGAAGAAGAGTGCCTCGATACTGATGGAAACGGCCGGTACCAGCTTTAATCATGTGTCATGAAGTAGCATTCAGCGCAAAAAAGGGAAAGGGGTATCGGGGGAAGGGTCCGATACCCCCTTCAGCGGTTGGGGACGGGGTTAGTTTGCGGCGTTAGCTCATGCGAGCTGAACGACGACCATTTGTTGCGCGGCCTGCCGCGCGACGAGGACTTGAGGAGCGAAGGCCTGCGCGTGCAGCCGATGCCGACGCTTTGCTTCGACGAACGGTGCCTCGGCCACCAGTATTTGAGCGGCCCTTCATTGAAGCGCGACGAACAGGCTCTTCAGCATCAACAGTACGACGCGACCTAGAAGAGACAGATGCCGAGTTCACACGAGTTCCCGATCTTGCTGCCGGGCGTGGATCGCGACCGACGATGTCTCTACGATTCGCCAGCGTATATCCCTTGTGACCAGGAACATGATCAAGATCCGGGTTGACGCGGTCTTCGTGCTTACGTCGAATCTGCTTTTTCTTTGGAGCCATAGTCTTTGTTGCGCGAGCCATGTGAATTCTCTCCTCAGTTGCGAAACTTGAATGGAGGTTGATTCACAACGGAGTGAATGTCACATGGACTGTTTATGTGAAAACCGTGGAGGTTCGTTGACATGCGCAAAACTCAATCGACAGTTGCCGTCTCTTGAGCGGTCGAGGATGATATCGCTTTTAGACGGAGTGACCATGAAACGATTCGCTCTCTTGATGCTCACTTTCTTGATTGTCAGTTGCCAGACATCACCAAAGGGTCGACAGCAATTGATGTTGATCCCAGCGGATCAAATGGATGCGATGGGGATTCAAGCATTCAACGAAATGAAGCAACAGCAGCCCGTCGACAATGATCCAAAGAACAACGCATACGTTAAGTGCATTGCCAATGCGTTAACAGGAGCGATGGACGAAAAGCAAACCTGGGAAGTCGTCGTCTTCAAAGATGACTCACCCAATGCGTTTGCTCTTCCTGGCGGAAAAATCGGTGTGCACACAGGAATGTTTAAAGTGGCAAAAACCGCTGATCAATTGGCTGCGGTTGTTGGCCACGAAATCGGTCACGTCATCGCTCAACACGGTAACGAACGTGTGTCTGAGCAATTGGTCGCGCAAGGTGGACTTGCACTTCTCGCAACTGCGATGGATGAAAGAAATCAAAACTTTGGCTTAATCATGGCGGGTCTCGGCCTCGGCGCTCAATTCGGAATCCTATTGCCGCACAGTCGAACGCAAGAGAGCGAAGCCGATATCATCGGTCTCGATCTCATGGCAAAGGCCGGCTTCAATCCCGAAGAATCCGTTCAGCTCTGGAAAAACATGGAGCAGGCAGGCGGCGGACAGCCTCCTGAGTTTCTATCGACTCACCCATCGCACGGAACACGCATGGAAAATCTTGCGTCGAACATGAGTACGGCAATGAAGATGTACAAGAAAGCGCCAAGCCATCCGGATTGTAAGCGCTAAAACTGAATTCCCATTTCGCGCAGTTCACGCTCGAGCTGCGTCGGTTCCTTGAACAGAACTGTATTAAAACCAAGATTCTTGGCTGCACGGGTATTTTTTTCGACATCGTCGATGAAGACGGCGTTTGCTGGAGCAACACCGTGTCTTGTCGACAGAAGCGCGAAGAATTTTGGGTCGGGCTTGATGAGCTTCTCTTTTCCCGACAGCAATACGGTTTCAAAAGTTCTCAAGAATGAGAATCTCTCGAGAGCAAATGGAAAAGTTTCATTTGACCAATTTGACAGCGCGAGAAGTTTGTAGCGACCACTCTCGCGGAGTCTTTCGAGAGTACTCACTGTTCCGTCAATGGCGCCACCAAGCATCTCTGGCCAACGATCGAAGTAGGCACGAATCGCCGCTTCATGCTGCGGGTGAAGAGCGATGAGATCGGCACAGCCTTTTGCGAACGCTTGGCCAGCATCGTGCTTTTCATTCCATGTGGAATTGCAAACGTTGGCGAGAAACTCTTCCATAAGAGCTTCATCTTTAAAAAGTTTTCGATAGAGATAGCG
>DATLHP010000389.1:0-3795 GCA_035539835.1 Bdellovibrionales bacterium | reverse complement strand
CAGATACGGTGAAGCGTCTGTTCGAAAAAACGAAAAACGATGTTGCTCGTAAGATTGAAAGCGATGGCAATCGCGTCGCCGCCGAACTCGGGCAAAAAGATCTCCATCCAGAGATCAAAAAAATGCTCGGCACACTTCGCTATCGCTATTCATTCGCACAAAACCAGCATTTCCATGTCGCCGAAGTCGGCTGGCTCTGTGGGATTCTCGCGAGCGAACTGGGTGGCGTCGATCGCAGCGCTGCAAAACGCTCGGGTCTCCTACACGATGTGGGTAAGGCGATGGATCACAACCAAGAAGGTGGTCACGCAGTTATCGGTGCAGACTTCATCGAACAGCACGGCGAGAAACCACACATCGTTCACGCGGTTCGCGCCCATCACTATGAAGAGCAGCCATCGACGGATCTCTCTTTCTTGGTTATCGCAGCCGATGCGATGTCAGGTGCGCGCCCAGGTGCTCGTCGTTCGACAGTCAGCGTCTACAACGCGAAGATCGAAACTCTCACTGCGATCGCTGAGGGCTTCAAAGGCGTCACGAAAACACTCATTCTCAGCGCCGGTCGCGAGGTTCGGGTGATCGTCGACGGTCGTCGCGTGAATGACGAACAATCTCTCGTGATGTGTCGTCAGATCGCAGACAAAATCGAAGAAGAATGCCAATACCCTGGCCAAATCAAAGTCGTCGTTATCCGCGAGACTCACGCCGAAGCGATGGCGAAGTGACCTCAATCAAAGGCAAACGCAATGTTTGCCTCATGCCCCATTGATTCGATACTTTTTACTTCTGAAGAAGTTCGAACGCCGCTTGCATGACTTCCGTCGCGAGTTTTTCATTGTCGCGGTCCGGGCCATGGAAGCCAGTTTCCACGAAAATGTATTTTCCGCCGGTAGCAAAGCGGCTCGTCGACTGAAGGCCGAGAGTGCGCCACGGATCTTTTCCGCCAGCGATGTAGAGAAGAGGCACCGAAAGCTGAGCGGCATCCTCGGTCCAATCGTGACGCTTCGTGAAGGTCGGTCTGATGCCGTACATCGACTCACACCAGTTGCCGATGTCTTGCTCGGATTGGATGAAAATCTTCGCGGTATCAGTTCCTATAACGAAAGTTCCCATCTCGAAGCATTGCTGATAGCCCCAGTAGCGGCCATACGCTTTACCTGAAATCGCTTCTTCGCGGGTGAGCTTGGTTTTTACGCGCGGACCAGCCATTTCTTCTATTGCACCACCGGCTGCCATCGAATCGAAACTGCGAAGCGCTTTCATGAACGTCGAGGTTTCAAGCCCGATGATCATTTTCAATTTTCCGATCGATGTTTGAAACCGTTCGTACTGACTCAATCCCATCAATCCCATTTGCAAGAACTCGAGATCTTTTAAATTTCGCGGCTCTTGCGCATACAGATTCGCAGCGTGTTTTGCGAGGTTTGCATGAAGGTCGCTCGGCCAGTCGCGAATGGCGTCTTCGTGTCCTGAGAAACTCAGTGGCCACGAAACCACTCCACTCGAAGAAATCACTAAATCTGTGTCCTCTGGAAACAGTTTCGCGTGGCGAACCACGAGACCACCAGCATAGCTATAGCCCATCGTAATGATCGGTCCCGAGAACTCTTGGCGAAGCGACACGAGAACCGCATGAAAATCGTGGATGGCTTGATCAGCTGAAACATAAGCGGGAACCGTTTGATCGGCGTCATTCGAAATGCTTTTACCGTAGCCACGGTGTTCGACAGCAGCGAAGTGAAGCGGCTTCAATGCAGCGAAGCCAAGATAGGGTTTGGCAAGATTCTCTACGTTGGCGCCGGGGCCTTCGCCGTCGAGAAAAACGAGAATGGGGGTGTTGGCATCGGCTTCGGAAGCGCGGAGGAGTTGCACTCTTTGTCGGAGGGTGTCTCCCTCGGCTTTCTCGTGATCGAGTGGTTGTGTAACGAGGCGTTCTTCGACTGCCGCGAGCGCGAGGGCTGAATTCAACAAGACCAAGAGAAAGAGTCCGATGGCCTTTTTCAAAGTAGCTCCTAGGTTGAATGTTCTTCCTCTTGTAAATTTCTGTAGTTTGATGGGCAAATGCTAAGTGAGGGATGTTCAAAAAATTGTCTAAATTTCTAAGTCTCAAATTGAGAACGTCTTTAGGGATTACTAACAATGTCCCGAACTGTGTCTGTTGCTGGACGAACTTCGGCGGATGACGCTTCGTTGCGCAAAATTTCACATAAGTCGGTCTGCACTTTGGTCCTGCGTCTGCCGATAGAGTGAGAAGCAACGTTTGAAGGAGCGGTTCTCAAATGAAGGTGGATTTTACGTTCAAGCACGTCGACAGTTCAGAAGCCCTTATGGAATACGCTCACCAGCGTCTCGATAAGATTGAAAAGTTTGAACTGAAACCCATGGATGTTCACTTCACGATCTCCATGCAAAAGCATGAATGTACGATCGAAGTGAGCGTGATTGAGGGCCGCCGTAAATTTAAAGCGGTTGGCACTTCAAACGACTTCTATCGCTCTATGGAAATGTGCGTGAATAAGCTGCATCGCCAACTGTCCAAGGATAAGCGCCGCTTAAAAGAGCATAAAAACCCTGAACGATCAAATTACGGCAAGATTGCGCGTCTTAACGAACAACTCGAGCCCGATTTTACCCCGCATAAACCGCTCCGCCGAACGGGCTAAGCCCTAAAACCTGATTGGTTCTATGCCCAGCGGGCCTTCCGTCGATTGACCCTCGCTGGGCGCTCTGATAGCTCTTTCAGAACATGAAAAACTATCTGTTCACCAGCGAATCCGTTTCTGAAGGCCACCCAGACAAAATCGCCGATCAAATCAGTGACTCGGTTCTCGATGCGATGCTCGCACAAGATCCGAAGGCGCGTGTTGCGTGCGAAACTCTCATCACGACAGGAGTTGCTGTCATTGCCGGAGAGGTCACGACCACTGCGCGAATCGACATTCCGGCGATTGTTCGTCAAACGATTCGCGACATCGGTTACGACGACGGAAAAAAGGGATTCGATTGCAACACATGTGCAGTCATGGTGACGCTCGATCGCCAGAGCCCAGATATCGCAATGGGTGTTGATACCGGTGCGAACAAAGAACAAGGTGCCGGCGACCAAGGCATCATGTTTGGTTATGCATGTGACGAAACTCCTGAGTTCATGCCGCTCTCTATCAGCCTTTCACACAAACTCGTTCACGATTTGTCGAAAGCTCGCAAAGATGGACGCGCTCCATGGCTTCGTCCTGACAGCAAGAGCCAGGTGACTGTCGAGTACGTCGATGGAAAAGCAAAACGAGTGGATGCCGTCGTTCTTTCGACTCAGCATTCAGAAGATGTCTCTCAATCGCAGATCCAAGAATTCGTTATGGATGAAATCGTTCGCAAAGCGATTCCTGCGACATGGCTTGATTCGAAGACAAAATACTTCATCAACCCAACGGGCCGCTTTGTTATCGGTGGACCGATGGGGGATTGCGGTCTTACGGGTCGTAAGATCATCGTCGATACATACGGTGGTCACGGCGCTCACGGTGGCGGAGCTTTCTCAGGAAAAGATCCGTCAAAAGTCGATCGCTCGGCAGCCTATGCTTCGCGCCACATTGCTAAGAACATTGTTGCAGCCGGTCTTGCTGAGAAGTGCTTGATCCAAGTTTCTTACGCAATCGGAGTGGCAGAGCCAGTGAGCGTTCTCGTGAATGACTACGGCACAAGCAAAGTCGGTCCAGAAGCGTTGACGAAAGCTGTGCGCGAACTCTGGAGCTTGAAGCCGGCGGCGATCGTTCAGCAATTCGATCTCTTGAAGCC
>DATLHP010000388.1:0-12232 GCA_035539835.1 Bdellovibrionales bacterium | reverse complement strand
GCGCGGGCGAAGAACTTCCGTGGAACTGTTGCGCCGAAAGACGGAATGGGCGCAGTCATCAGCGGTCTCGAAGGATATTTGAAGCGACAAGGCGTCCAGTTTTCCTATGGAAAACCGATTTCAGCGACTGAGATTACACAGTTGAGAAAGTCTCAACCTGTCGTGGCTGCTCTTTCAGCAAACGCAGCTCTGAAAGTGGCTGGCACAGAAGGTCGAGTTGCCGAAGTGCTTTCAAAAATTGAAATGTTGCCTCTCGTTTCGGCGACGTTCTTTTTTGAACAAACGGATAAGCGGAGTCTCGGGTTCGGTGTTCTTTTTCCGGCTCAAGAGAGACGGGCAGCGCTCGGCGTATTAAAGAATGATTTTATTTTCGACTACCGCGCAAATATCGGGCTTCATTCTGAGACTTGGATTTTGGGCGGCGCCAATGATCCTTCGGTGATTTCGCTCAACGATGAACAAATTCGCGATCGGGTGCTTCGCGAACGAAACGCTGTCTTTCATTTAACGGATGCACCGACGTCGATGCGAGTAACTCGTTGGCCGACGGCTCTACCGCACTATACGACCGAGCTAGAGTCCGATATTTCGGCCATCCAGGGAATTCACGAGAACTTGGCATTGGTCGGAAACTATCTTGGCTCTATTGGCCTGAGTCAGATTGTCGTGAGACTCAAAAGTCTTCCGAAGACATTGGCCGATGAAGGAAAATGGTCGTGAGTATGAAGCGCGGACTTCTTCTTCTGAATCTCGGTACGCCCGATAGCCCAGAACCTCAAGATGTCGGTCGCTATTTGAAACAGTTCTTGATGGATAAATGGGTTCTCGACGTTCCCTGGCTATTGCGTTGGATTTTGGTGAACATTCTGATCGTTCCTCGTCGCAAGTACGCATCAGCAGAAGCTTACAAAACGATTTGGTCGAAGCGAGGATCGCCGCTTTTATTTCATCTCGAAGACCTTAAACGCAAAGTCTCTGAACGTGTCGCAGGAGAGTTTCAAGTAGAAATAGCGATGCGCTATCAGAACCCTTCGATTGAAAGCGCGCTTGCTCAGTTTCGCGATGTCGATGAAGTCGTCGTATTGCCTCTTTACCCGCAATACGCGGAGAGCTCGACGCGTTCGTCACGCGAAGAGCTTGATCGCTTGGCTCAGAAGCTTCGCCTCAAGGCTCGCATTCGTTTCATTCAAGATTTCTACGACGATCCCGGGTTCATTCGCACGTTCTCGCAACATAAGCCCAAGGGACATTTGTTGATGAGCTTTCATAGTCTGCCAGAAGCGCACGTGCAAAAGACGGATGCATCTGGTGAGCACTGTCTAAAGAAGGCGGGATGCTGCGATGAAATCACGGATGTAAATCGCCTTTGTTATCGCGCCCAATGTTTCGCCACGGCGCGAGCGATCGCCAAAGATCTCGGACTTAAAAAAGACGAGTACAGCGTTTCATTTCAATCGAAACTTGGCCGCGCCGAATGGTTGAAACCTTCGACTGAAAGCACTCTTCCGGAACTCGGTCGACGTGGTGGTGATTTGACGGTGATGGTGCCGTCGTTTGCCGCAGACTGTTTAGAAACGATCGAAGAGATCGGCGATCGCGGCCACGAACTTTTTGTGAATGCCGGCGGCAAATCATTCACACGCATCGATTGTCCGAATGCGAGTGATGAATGGGCTGACGCTGTTGTTGCTCTCGTTCGTAAACACTCCGACGATATCTGATATAAGCAAGACCATTGAGTTCGACGACATGCGTGGAGCCTTTCCGGCACGCCCACTTTCTCATATGCACCACTTCCTCTAGGCAAAATGCACGAAATTCGATCGCGATTGAACGCATTCGGAGTCGAAACGGCTACGAACCTCCATGAAAAACTTGGAACGCACATTGCTCTTACGAAGAAGTAAGCGAGGGCAAGAGGGGCCCAAGCGAAGTTCAAAATCATTACAGGAGGGGACTATGAATTTGAGCAGAAAGGCCATTTGGGAACTGATCGCGTGTACTGCGATTGCCGCAGCGGCGGGGACTGCGCAAGCGCAAGTTCCAGATATTCGACTCGGGCAACCGGGACACGGGGGACCCGGTTGTCCGCAGGGATCGGTGAGCGTGACACTTTCACCCGATGAAAAAGCGCTGACGATTCTCTTCGATCAATTCGTGGTCGAAGCCGGAGGTCCGGAAGGAAAGCCGATGGGATACTCGTCGTGTAATCTATCGATTCCGATTCACATTCCGCAGGGATACTCGGTGTCGATTCTTCAGGTCGACTATCGCGGCTATAACTCACTTCCGCGCGGTGCGAACTCGACGCTCTCGACGAATTATTTCTTCAATGCGCAGGGTGGCTCGAATCGAGGCGTTACATTGTCGCGACAATTCCGAGGACCGGCTGATGCGCCATACCTCGTCACTGATCGTTTGGCCGCGGAAGCCGTCGTTTGGACGCCGTGTGGTGCCGAGGCGAACTTGCGTGTGAATACGAATATGCGCGTCAGTTCTCCGCGAAGAGACTATGCGATGTCGACTGTCGATTCCGCCGACATTTCGGCTGGACTTGTCTACCATATCCAATGGAGACGTTGTCGCTAATCCTAGGATATTAGTCTCGGGGGAAGGGGCGAGGTGGGTTGGTCACCTCAAAATTATCCGATCGAGATGGGCCGGTGTCTCTTTCAGAGCACCGGCATTTTGTTGAAATTTAACGTCAACACTTCAAATTCTGAACTAAACAAAAAGTCTCTAATTGAGATCGCCTTAACAATCATGAACTTTCCATGCCCGGCATAACATCTGGTTAAGTTTCACCGATAAGTCGCCTGAGGTGACAATGTCAGGCGGTCGCGATCTACCATATGCAAAGCTCAGACGCTTCACGCGTGTGCTCGCGGATGCGATGGTCGGAGTTCAGTGTGATGGCCGCTATCGCGTTCATCCCACAGCGGAGATCAGCGAGGGCGGACTGTTGTTCACGAGCTCAAAACCGTATCCGGTTGGCAAGTCGATTGAGATGTCGATCTTGCTTCAGAACGAGCGACCCCTATTGGTCTCCGGCGAGATCTCATATTCATTTAAGCAGCGTGATACTCACCATGTCGGGGTCAGATTTCTTGAGCCATCGACTGAGGTGCAGGCGACACTTCGCCTTTTCATTCAGCGCGAAAAGCGTCGCTAACGACAAAATCAAAATCTAGAGAAGTCCGAGTTGGGGTTCCACTGCGCGCGCAGACTGCCACTTCATAAGACTCGTGCCACATTCGGAATTCATACGGTCGATAAATCGATTGATGAGTTCTGGAGCCGAACGGTTTTCTGGCTGATGGATGAAAAATTCGATTTGCTCGAGTCCGAGGATCTGCCACGTGTGAAGTCGCGAAACCCAATCCGCGATTCGAGTCTCGTCAGAAGGGTGCATGTCGTTGCCCATGAACCTCACCATCAGACGCCCGGTAGGGAGCGAGGTGTGAAGAACGTCGCGCCTGCCGGCGACATCGGTAATCACGGTGCTCGCATTCTTCTCGGCCAATAGATCATAGAGGCGCGGGCTTAAACGATGGTCCTGAAAAAGCCGCGGATGTCGAACTTCAACGGCAACATTCACGTCCTTCGGGAACAATCCCAAAAACGCTTTCAGCTCGCTGAGCTGTTCCGGACCAAACGACGGCGGCAATTGAATGAAAATGAAGCCGAGCCGATCCTCGAGCCCCAAAACCGAAGCGAGAAATTCGAGAACCTTTGTCGAGTGAGACGATAGTGATCCGCGATGGGTCACTTCTTGGAGCATTTTGACATTGAACTTGAAACCATTTGGAGTCGTATCGCGCCAACGAGAAACAGTTTCGCGATCGGGCGTCCCGTAATAAGTGGCATTGAGTTCGATTGAATTGAATTGCCGCGCATAGTGATACAGAAAATCTTTCGGTTGAGTGCCTACCGGATAGAGCTTTCCGATCCATTCGCGCACGCCCCAGACAGGTGCTCCGACGCCGACTCGAGTCGGCGAAGAACCTCGTCGATCCTTGGCTCGTTTGAGAGCGACCCAAGTACGGGGATCATCTGGCGGAAGGCGCAGGTCGATTTCACCAGCGCCGAGAATGTCGATTTTCCCGAATTCCAACTCTTATCCTCCGTGCCAGTATTCTTTAGGCCTACGATTTCGGAATGCAAGAACCTGAATGTGAAAAATTCTACGAGCGCATGGTTTCGAATCGGGATATTGTCGCTCAGCGATGAGTAAGCTCCCAGGTCGAGGCTCCAATACCAATCCCGAAGGACGTTTTGAAAAGCTCGCTTTCGAGATCGATGGCGACGAGCTCGATCGTCGTGAAAACGAAAACGAGAGCATCGCTGCGAAAACGCAGTTCTTTCGCGATAGCTCGCGCACGATCGTTACCGAAAACAATAGTCCCGATATTCCGTTTCGGTTTTCGGTGAATCCCTACCGAGGATGCGAGCACGGATGCGCCTATTGTTATGCACGACCGACCCACGAGTACTTGAATCTCTCTGCCGGAATCGATTTTGAATCGAAAATTTTCGTCAAAAAAGATGCGCCGGAACTTTTACGTGAAAAACTGATGAAGCCGAGCTGGCAATCGGCATTGATCGTCATGAGCGGGATCACTGATTGCTATCAACCGATCGAGCGGAAGCTGGAACTCACACGGGGCTGTTTGAAAGTCCTTGGTGAGTTCAAAAATCCCGTCGCGATGATCACTAAAAATCGCCTAGTCACTCGTGACATCGACTTGCTAAAGCCGCTCGCCGAACTCGGTGCGGCTCACGTCACTCTTTCAGTGACGACATTGGACCCGAAATTGAGTGCTGTGCTCGAACCTAGAACGTCTCATCCGCAGGCTCGACTGCAAGCAATCGAGGAACTCGCGAAGGCGGGGATTCCGGTCGGAGTGAACCTCGCACCGATGATTCCCGGTCTGACGGATCACGAAATTCCGGCGATTCTAAAAGCGGCAGCAGACGCCGGTGCGAAGACGTCAGGCTTCGTTCCATTGCGACTTCCGTTCACAGTCGCACCGCTATTTTCTGCTTGGCTTGAGACCCATCGGACTGAGCAAAAAGAGAAAGTTCTCTCGCGCATTCGCG
Organism: Bdellovibrionales bacterium; assembly: GCA_035539835.1. Taxonomy (GTDB): domain Bacteria; phylum Bdellovibrionota; class Bdellovibrionia; order Bdellovibrionales; family JAMPXM01; genus DATLHP01. Next base: position 7,132 of record DATLHP010000388.1, on the reverse strand, counting down.
ATATGCGGGGTGGGAAACTCAACGATCCAAATTTCGAATCTCGTATGCGTGGCCAAGGTCCGATCGCCGAGAACATGCGTCAGGTTTTCGAGGTCTATTCACGCAAGTATGGTTTCAATCGCGACCGCTTCGATCTGGAGACCAAACACTTCTCTCGCCCCGGCGATCAGCTCAGTCTCTTGTAACGCCAGCAATAGGCGTCCTCCAGCAGTGCGTCAGGCGCCTCATCTGATTTTCAACTCGGCTTCGACGTCAGTGGGGCTTTGACCAAGGCTGTCTAGTTCACTACGTTCATTGCTCAGATCATTCTTTTTGGAGCTTAAAATATGAGCAAATTCTCTGCGGGACTTTTTGCGGTCGTCACTGTTCTAGCGAGCATCGCATCGGCGCAAGCTAGTTTTTCTCAATACGAGCGTGGCGCAGAAGCCATTCACAGCATGGCCGGCTGTTACTTGATTGACTACAGCTACACTGAAACTGAAAGCCTCAAAGATGGCTACGTTCGTGACCAGCGCGTTTATGACGTGAACAAAGACAAGTCGATCAAAGAGTTGATCTACATGGAGCACATCTCTCCGTATCGCATGCGTCTTCAGCACATCCTCTTCGGTACAGATCTTCACGGCAACCTCATGGAAGGCAGTGAACTTCGTCACCAAGCTGAAGATTGGGAATACAACGCTCCCTTCGTTTACGACTTCACGAAGCCATTGAACTGGATGGTGAAAGAAAATCAGCCAAACATGTGGACCCGCCGAATCACGAATCTCGATGATGGTCTTCGTTATCAGTGCGCGGGCGCATGGGAAATGTCGACGGCATATCCTGAATGGACTTGCTCGAACTACGCGCCGATCCCGGGTCGTGAAACACGCGACATGGGTCGTAAAGACTACAACACTCTCGAGCGCACGACTCGCATCGTAGCTTACGGTAACAGCTGGCTCGAGCGTCAGATGAACACGAAAGTGATAGACACCGATGGCGCGAGAACGCCACTCGCGAAAGAGCTCGGCAAAAACTGGTACGTTCGCCTTCCAGATTCAGAGTGTGATGTGGTTCAAGGTTTCGTCGATGGCCGCAAGCAATTCTGGTCGCTCATGCGCGAAGTGTGGGACCAAGTTCTCGACGGAAAAGGCGCATTCATCGAAAAAGAATTGGCTGGTCAGCCGAAGCGCTACGCAAAAATGATGGAGCTCGAAGCCGAGTATGCATCGAAAATGAATGAGCCCGGCACGAAGGCGGCGGTCAAAACTAAAATGATCGAGTTGATCAAGGCTTACCGCCAATAAAATAAGGCCGCGAAAGCGGCCTTTCTTTTTTAGGTCCAGTGTCGTCCGATCAACTTCGGTCGTCGCTCCCAATTTCAATTTTAATTTTTTCTCGTCACGAGCAAATGAACTGCTTAAGTGGTGACGTAACCTATTGAACCTTTGCTGAATTGGCCAAGGCGTCATTTCGCCGTCAATAATCCAACATCTTAATTTATGAAAACTTCGTCCGAAGTTTAAGGGCAGTTTGCTCTTCACAATTCTCTGACATGCTCAGACCGGTAAGGAGACCCACTTGAGTTCAATTCAATCTATTCGAGTAAAAGTGAGTGATGATATCGACCTCGGTCTAATTCAAAAATTCGCCCGAGAAAAACTCGTTCAATTGGAGGCTTCTGATCGAGATTCGCAAGAGTTCTTGATGGAGATTCCAAAGTTTCTTCACGACAACGGAATTCTTCAGATCGTAACTCCAAAAGAGTTCGGTGGAAGGGAAGCCGCGGTTGCAGATCTGATTTGGATCATTCGCGAACTGTCGTATGGCTCACCGAGTGCTGCGGCAACTTTCATCGGAAATCTTCTGGGATATTCGGCGCTGATCCTCTACGGACAAAAAGAACTGCGCGAGAGGCTCTGTCGTTCATATATGAAGGACTTCTGTCTTTGGAGCTTCGCAATGACAGAGGCGGGTGCAGGATCCGATCTGATGAACATTGCAACGAACGCGAGACGCACGCCGAATGGTTTTGTTCTCAACGGAGAAAAAAACTTTATTACAAACGCGACCCACTCGTCGCATATGGCCGTTTTCGCTCGTCTGTACGGCATGAACGGAGAAGACGAAGGTATTTCGTGCTTCTATGTCCCTGGCAATGCAAAGGGCCTCACTCGCGGAGAGCCGCTGAAAAAAATCGGATGGAAGCGTGCAAATACCGGAGCGCTTTACTTTAAAGATGTCGTCCTGGGTCATGAATGCCTTTTAGGAACTCCCGGACAAGGCTTACGCATCCTCACACAGTGTTTAAATCGCAGTAAAACGCTGCTGGGCGCGATGGGCGTCGGAATCGCGACTCGTGCATTGGATCTCGTCTACGAACGACTCTGCGAAACAACACGCTTCACAAAGAAGCTCATCGACCTTCATGCCATTCGTCATGTGCTCGCTAGAGCGGCGACGCAGGTCGATGCGGCATGGCTTCTTGTCAGTCGTGCAGCGGCGACATGGGATGCAGGACTTCCGGCGGTGAAAGAGTCGAGCATGGCCAAGCTCATGGGCGGAAATGTCGCGGTCGATGTTTCCAACCAGGCGATGGAATTGTTTGGCGCTCGCGGATTCCTTCAAGAGTTTGAAGTCTCACGTCTAGTGAGTGATGCGAAGGCGATCGACATCGTCGAAGGTCCTTCCTTAGTTCAAGAGCTTCTCATCGCAAAAGAAGTCGTTCCGGTTCCGAAGAGTGCTGAGAAGAAAGATCCATACAAGCTCCAGGCATCGGAACTCAAAAAGGCGTCGTAAATGGATTTGAAAGACATCGAACTTCATATCTTTCGACTGCCGCTCTCTCTTTCAGAGAGTAAGCGTTTCGAAAAGGTCTACGATTTCTGGCATCGCTCATGGAAAGATGTTTTTAAAGAAATCGGGAAGGGTGATTCCGGGTTGACGTCAGATGATCTGACTCGTCAGCACGAGATCATGGTGATGTTCTTGAAAGATCGACCAATTGCGATGGTTTGCCATCGGTACGTCGATCTCTCTTCGGCGTCTGTCTATCGAGACTCCTATTTCGATACGGCTTGGACGGAAAAAGACAAATTTCAATTACGGCGAATGGGTGGTTGGGCTTGTATCGGCAACCAGATCGTTGTCGATCCCGAGTTCAGAAAAGCAAACTGCGGTTTGAAGCTGAAGCACTTGATTTCATTTGTTTCGCTTCAGGCTGTTCAACGTTGGAACGTGGATGTTGTCATCGGAACAATGCGGGCGGATCGCGGCATGCATAGCGTGTTCTACCAAGCGGGTGCCGAAACTCTGAGCCAGAATGTTCCGTATCATGGAGCTTCCGTTGATCTCGTGTGTTTTCGCCCGAAGCTGAAACCGATCGTGATACCAAAAGAATTCAAAGACGCCGTCACCGACATGCTTTCTCGAGCGAAAGAGTCGAGCGCTACGGAACCAGAACTAAAAATCAAACGAGCTGCTTAAATTTTTAAAATTGAAACCATGAAGGGGAAGAAAATGAAAATTCGTGATCTGGTTGCGCAAGAAATGAAGAAGACAGCAGAAGTTCTCTGGGACTATCCGTGGGAGGACCCAAGAGCCTATGCCATGTGGCTTGCACAGACATACTATATGGTAGCGCATTCAACGAGACTCGTGGCATTGGCCGGCGCTTGCGTCGACCTTGACCAAAACAATCTCCATGCACGTTTCGTCGATCATTCAAGAGAAGAGCGTGGGCACGAAAAGATATGCATCACTGATCTGAAAGCGATCGGCTATGAGCTCTCTGAGCTTCCGCAAGTTTATCAGTCGGCGTCGATGTATCAGGTTCAATATTACTGGATCCAACACCGCGATCCGATCGCGTTCTTTGGCTACACTCTCGCTCTAGAATGTCTGGCTGAAAACTTCGGCGGACGTTTGCACAAAATTCTTTTGGAGCGCTACGGTGCGTCCGCTGCGAAGTTCATCAAGCTGCATAGCGAAGCTGATCTTGAGCATACCGAGGCTGCGTACGAGCAAATCGACAAACTCTCAGAAGGTGAATTGAAGCTTGTCAGAGAGAATCTCGTTCTCTCAAGCGCGCTCTATAGAGGAATGTTGGTTGAAGCGAAAGCGATGGTTCAATCGCTTCCGGTCAAAAAGAATAAGGCTGCTTAAGCCATTCCTTCGAGATTCAAGCGCCGCGGGTTGAGAACAGTGCCAGTTTCGATGATGGCAGTGGCTCCGACAACCCCGGTGCCTTCTTCAAAGAGTGGTGAGCAGTACTTCATGTGGGCACTGATCACATATTTGTTCTTAGAAGAAAGTTCTTCGATCATATGAATCGGCCAGTCTAGCTTCTTCGTGGCCGAATGCTTTCCGCCATACATCTCAGCGGCTAAGATAATCAAGTTTGTCTCGATATGCGATTCGTGACGATACAACGACGTCCACGGGAAGCAGTAGAGATCTTCGATCGTGTAACTGCAGCACTCGTAAAAATTGAATGTACGGAAGATTTGCTGAAATTCGCGATTGTGAATTTCAATCATGCTCTCGCTATCGATGTACTGGAAAAAATCAGACGTCGGACGGAAGCCAAACTTTTTCAGAGCGCTCCACAAGAACTGCGGGGCGTTTTTCAGACTGTGGCCACGGTTGATCGTATCTTCGCAAATTGAGAGATACCTTTGAAGGTCATCGATTGCGAAATTCTGCCGCTCTGTCGGAATATTTGCGAAGTGTGGGAGCGATTGATCTGAGAATGGAGCGATATTGACGCCCACCGAAGCACCGAGCTGAGAGAGACGCATCGCGAGTTCGCGAAAGCGAACGACTGCAGACAAATTGGATTTAGTGGGCTGGCTTGTTACCGAGGCAAGGACCTGCATTCAAAAACTCCGTCTTCCAACAAAACACTACCTAGCCGCATTTAGGCTGTCAAATTTAGTGCTAGCCAAGGAATTCAATGCAAGGTCGTAAACTAGTTTGGCAGAGCTTTAGCTCAATGGAGTGCCGAAAGCCGCTAAAATGAAGGTGGAGGCCACAAAGAGCAGAATCAGAACAAAGACCGCCTTCAAAATGAAGAGAGCCTGTCTGTGAGAGTTCGTCGACAAAAGAGAACTCTCGAGGACGATTCCAAGCCCCACCAGAATTTGAATCCCATGTAGTCCAATGAAATGAGCGATCCGCAAGTCACCAGCAACCGTGCTCCATTTCAAAAACGGTAGCCCTGGGCCCCCATCGGGAGCACCGACGGTATGTGCGCCATGAATCACCATCGAGTAGCCGCCGAGAATACTTCCAACAAGAAAAGAAACGAGCCCATACTGAAATGCGCGCAGCCGAAGGACAGGCGTTGCGGTCGGCTTCTTCACAAGAAAATACAGAATGTAGCCGACAACAGCGGTGTTCCCGACAATGGCGAGCCCCATGATTCCGTACATAATTCCGTCGAGGAGCGTTTTGTCATTGAAATGCGAGGGGACAGCTCGGGCCGCCTGAAAATAAATGGCTGCAAGCTCGATCCACATAAGAGCAGCGATATAAACTGAAAGTTTGCGCGCCAACGAAGAAGGCAGAGCGGTCATGATCCATGCGATCGTCAAAAAATAAATCGCAAACGAAAGATCGAATTTGATCGGTTTGATCCAAGGGTTGTCGCCCATGACCAATCTTGTATCGAAGACTAGCCCCAGCGATGTGACGGCTGCCAAAAGAATTATCAGAATACTGGAATGAAATAGGACTGGGTTTTCCGACTTTAAACTGATTGGGTTCATCCCATCAGTCTATGCCGAAATTCCTATTGAAAATAGCCATCACGTCTTCTGGAGGTAGGTTCATTACGTTGGTCAGAGTGAAGACTTCGTCCAATGACAATGAAGCTGTACCGGCTTCGCAGGCACGCAGGTGCTCAGCGGCGCTAGCGGCGTCTCCAGGATTCAAGAGCTCCGCAATCTCAGTGATGCTGATACCGCTGTCGATTCTATGAGTTCGAAAGTAAGCTGCGATCTCGACTGACCAAGCTTTTTCACGCTCGGTTTGCAGACCATGGTTGGGTTTGATCGATGCGGTCATTTCGACTCCAGACTAAATTAAAACAGATGATTTAGTTTTACCGCGAAGTGGAGAGGTTCTCTAGAGGCTTAACCGAACTTTAGCGATTCAGATGAATGTCATGCATCCAAGTCAAATAGGCGATTTTTGGGTTTCACCGGTACCGGTTTGAACTAAAGAAGCCGTATTTAGCTTCATAACATTTCATAACATTGTGAATGTTATTTAAGTGGTGCGCGAGAATGGACTTGAACCATCATGCCCTTGCGGGCGCTAGCCCCTCAAGCTAGTGCGTCTACCAATTTCGCCACTCGCGCATTCGAGAGAAGAAAATAAGAGCTTTGAGGGAAGAACCGTTATTCACTACGACGCCCCCGGATGTCAATTCTCTGAAAGCCGTATGCCCCGAAAACAGGCGACTTTACGCTGAATTAGGCCGACCTGGGCTTTATAAACCCTTAAAACGAGAATGAAGTCGCGGGTCAGCCTGTCCTACAAATGTGTAGGCCAAATCACTTTGGCAACACCTCAGCGAAACAAGATTAACCGGACCGACTTCCAGAGTTGTCGTAGTTATGTGAATAGGACGCGGACTTTCTAGGATGGAAGGTCCCAGCGAACTTAAGCCAAGGAGGCAATGTATGGCGCTCAAGGAGTTAGAGCGGCTCACAGGGGAGCTTGCAGATTTAGCACAATTGCTACGAGCAGAAACCCGCCCCTTGGCAAGAACCATGATCTTGGCTCGCGTAGACGAGATCATGAAGCAAATCGGGAGGGATGAATGAGTGATTTCGCAGTCCTAGTGACTTTCGCAGCAGGGTACATTTTGACGGGAATGTTTGTCCTTGGTGCGACGATTTCGCAAACCCCTCACCCGGTGAAGGTTCGCTCGAACCCAAAACGATAAGTCGGTTCGACCGTCCTCAACGGAGTTAAAGTAAGAAACAAGAATTGCGATCGTGTCTCCTTCGATCGTGATGTGTGGTCCCCCCAAAGTTGGTCGCCCGGAGCTTTTACGAGCTCCGGGCGTTTTTTTTGGCGGGCGACCGGCTTGGAAATTGGAAAATAGAAATTAGAGATTGGATTTGGGGTGTGTTAGATC
>DATLHP010000387.1:0-5763 GCA_035539835.1 Bdellovibrionales bacterium | reverse complement strand
CCTAAGACCGTCCTCGACGAACACGAGTCAACAGCGATGGAATCGATCCGACGATATCTGAAGGCAATAGCGAGGCTTTATCTTTTTTCGAACGCACCCATTCATCTGCGGCGCGACCATGGACGTAAGCCGCCAACGTCGATGCGATCCCCGGCTTCAATCCTTGCGCAAGGAATCCAGCGATCATGCCGGTAAGAACGTCTCCCGACCCTGCTTTTGCCAAAGCCGAATTGCCAGCAAGAACAACGATCGACTTCGTTCCGTCAGAGACAATCGTGCGATAGCCCTTGAAAAGTACGATGCAGCCGTAGCGATGCGCCGCCATTTCCGCTGCACCAAAGCGATCTCGCTCGAGACTTTTTGAATTCGTATTCAAGAGACGTGCGAGCTCTCCGGCATGCGGTGTAAGCACCCATGTTTTCGGAAGTTTCATCGGCGATTTGGCGAGGACCGTCAACGCATCGGCATCAAGAACGACGCGTTCACATTTTGCCTTGATAAGGCGTTGAATCAATTTCTTCGTCGCTTCACCGGTTCCAAGACCCGGTCCGACAGCAACGGCAAAATCTTTGATCTTCGCCCAAAGTCGCTCTTCGTCGTCGTTTCGAACCACAAGAAACTCAGGCGAACGACGGATGAATTCGCGTGTGTCAGCGTTCGAAGACAGCATCACGTATCCCGCTCCAACACGAGCTGCGGATGTTGCTGTCAACAATGCTGCGCCCGGCATCGCCGGACTTCCCGCGAAGATCACCGCGCGGCCATAAGTCGACTTGTTGCTCGAGTTCTTTCGTGAGGGAAGAAAGCGTTTCGCGAGCTTGCCATCAAAAGCCGAGTTATCAGCAGCGATCTTTCGAACGATTTCGCTCGGAAACCCGATCGAAAGAACTTTTAGACGGCCGCAATACTCAGGGCCTTCCTCGATAAAGAACCCGCGCTTTGCCAATCCGAATGTCAGGGTGAGCCGCGCACGAACAGCTTGTCCTAGAACAATACCGCGATCGGCATCGAGCCCCGTCGGGCAATCGAGACTCACGATCGGCGTTCTCGTCTCGTTGATCGTTTTGATGAGTTTTGCCAGTGAGCCTTCGACGTCACGAGAAAGCCCGGTTCCGAAAAGTGCATCGACAAAGAGCGATGTTTTTCCTGAAGTCACTCGCTTCGATATGTCAGCAGACTCAGCGCACGCGATGATCTCAGCACCACTCGCCTTTGCTCGTTCGAGCTGCTCGCGAAACAAACGGCTATGTTTACCTTCAAAAACAAAAGCCTGAACCTTTCGGCCATTGGCTGAGAGGTGGCGCGCGACGACCAAACCATCAGCACCGTTGTGACCAGGTCCGCAGAGAACTCGAACGATGCCTGAACGAGATTTGAATTCGTTTTCGATTTCTTGAGCGCTCTCAGCGCCCGCAGCTTCCATCAAAATCTCTGCCGAGAGGCCACCCTTTTGTGCGGCCTCATCGATTAACCGAGATTGCTCGCGAGTGGCGAGACGCATGACTTAAGAGAGCTCACGTTGAAGAAGTGAGGCGATGGATTCGGCATACTTAGAGATCGCATTGCGATCAGGACCCTCGACGAGAACACGAATCACTGGCTCAGTCCCAGAAAAGCGGACGAAAACACGACCTTCTCCGTCGAGCTGGCGTTCGATGTCTCGAACGAGCTCATTGTAGCCAGTAATATTCGAGAGCTCTTCACGGCGGCGCACGCGCGTGTTGATCAACACTTGCGGAACGTCTTCCATTTTCTCATTGAGGGCCGAGAGAGGAAGTTTCGCGTGTTTCATGACCGCCAGAACGTTCAATGCTGCAATGCAACCGTCGCCGGTTGTCGAGTTGTCGATGAAAATGATGTGACCGGATTGCTCGCCGCCAACTGCGTAACCGTTTTTACGCATCTCTTCGACGACGTACTTATCACCGACATCCGTGCGAACAACGCGAATACCATGCTCGCTCATCAGTTTATCGAGACCGAAGTTCGACATCTGTGTCGCAACAACGGTATCGTTTCGCAAAAGACCTCGCGCCTTCATGTGAATCGCAGCGATGGCAAGAATGTGATCGCCGTTAACGATTTTACCTTTGTCATCGACCATGACGACACGATCGGCATCACCATCAAGGCTGATACCGACATCCGCACGGTACTGCAAAACAGTCTCAGCAACTTTCGCCGGATACAATGCACCCGACTTATCGTTGATGTTGAATCCGTTCGGTGTGTTACCAAGAACAATAACCTCGGCACCAAGCTCTTGAAAAATTGCGGGCGCGACCTTGTAGCTCGAACCGTTTGCGCAATCGAGAACGATACGCATTCCATCCAGAGTGTACTCGAGCGGAAATGCGTTTTTCGCATAGACGACGTAGCGGCCGCTCGCATCTTCGATACGTTTTGAACGACCGATTTCATTCGGACTCGCCAAGAACGAACTCATGTCTGTCTCACACACAAGAGTTTCAATTTCGCGTTCCATCGTATCCGGAATTTTATAGCCGTCAGGACCGAAGATTTTGATCCCGTTGTCCATGTACGGATTGTGCGACGCCGAAATAACGATTCCGGCATCAGCGCGCATATTGCGAGTGAGGAAACCGATCCCTGGAGTCGGAAGTGGACCCAAGAGTTCGACGTGAACACCCATCGAGTTCAAACCCGACGTGAGTGCGAGTTCGACCATGTAACCAGAAAGACGCGTGTCTTTTCCAATAACGACTTTTGGAATTTTATTTCGCGAAGGCGCTCGGCGAAGGATGTGTCCCATCGCTTGACCGACTTTCATGACAAGATCAGGCGTGATTGGAAATTGGTTCGCGGTTCCCCGAATACCATCGGTTCCGAAAAGGCGTTTTGCCTTCGAAATCGGAGTTACGTTTTCGGATGAATCTGCCGCTTTCTTTGCCATGATTTACCTATCAGTTACCCTCTCGGAAATCCGAAGTGGGCGCCGGAGCTTCTTCGCCTCCGGTCCGAACGAGAGTGACGTTGATCTCTTCAGGTGTCACTGAAATTACCTTAACCCCAAACGGAACCTCAATCATGCGCGGCGAAACCACGGCACGGACGGGCCCAGGCTCGCTGTGGCGGCCCAGGTCAATCGTGACTGAGCCCGGGTTTTGAGCGAATTTTTTAAGCGCCATTCGCGGACCCGAGACTTTTACGGAAACTCGCTGATTCGCACCGGTACCAGACACCGCAATCGTCCGCGGAACCAAAAACTCGACATCCAACTCGCGATTCAAAACAAAATCGCGGCGCCCGAGAATGGTGACCCAAAGAATAAGAGTGACGAAAAGAGCGACCAGCTTATAGCTGCCGTTCTCCAGCAAATACTCTTTCCATCGTATGCCTGCCGTCTTCTTCACTGCATTTCCCTATGGCTGCGGACGATATTTGAGCCCGTATGACTCGTACAATCCGCGTCGCAAAGTTGAATGATCAACATCGGCGATCATTTGACCGCCATCGACAATACCCACTGAGTTGTTCTCTTCACTAACAACGATCACCAACGCATCCGTCTCTTCAGTGAGACCGATTGCGGCGCGGTGACGTGTTCCGAGGTTCTTATCCAGAGCGGGATTTTTCGAAAGTGGCAAGAAACAACCGGCGGCCCAAACACGACCGGCGCGAATGATCACAGCGCCGTCATGCAATGGCGCTGAAGGAAGAAAGATCGAGTTCAAAAGTTCAGCACTCACCGCTGAATCAATCTCAGTTCCGAGCTCGATGAAGTACTCGAGATTGATTTCCTTTTCGATCACGATCAGAGCGCCCACACCTTTTTGCGCGAGTTGAATCGCACCCTTGGCGATCTCTTCAACGATATGAGTCTCTTGGACGTGAGACGCTCCGGTAAAGAACGGGTTCGATCCGATATGAGCGAGTGCTCGACGAATTTCACCTTGGAAGAGAATCACGACGATCAGGAACAGGTTGTTGAAGAACTTCTCGAGGATCCAATTGAACGTGAAAAGCTCGAACCAAATACTCATCAAGTAGGCGATCGCAAGGATCCCAAGCCCCGAAAGCATCTGAACAGTGCCGGTATGACGAATGAGAATCAGCACGCGATAAACGACAGTCCAAACAAGGATCATGTCGACAAGATCGCGTACCCTGAGCTGAGTCAGAATGAAATGAAGATTATCTAAGATGCTGCCCACACACTAACTGTGCCATATGAGCAGCTTTTTTATCAGAGGCAATACTTGCCGAGATCAAAGGAGGGCGAATGAGGTTTTTCGCGAGGAAAACCTCAGCGGCACCGGAGGCGCCGCGAAATCGGCTTACGTCGCCGGAGCGGGATTTCCCATCGGCTCGCCGCCGCCTTCTTCAGAAGCTTTTTTTGCTGCCTCTTCTTCGGCGACGCGACCTTGGGCTTGCTCTTTTGCCATATCACGCTCACGAGTTGAGCGATCACGGCGAAGGTCTTCAAGGCTTCCACCACGAACAAGCATTTCAACTTCGTTTCCGTCGATCGTTTCATGCTCAAGAAGAGCCGACGTCAAACGCTCGAGAGCGCCCATGTTGTCGGCAAGGATCTTCTTCGCGATCGCGTAACCTTCAGTGACGATGCGGAAGACTTCAGCATCAATCTCTTCAGCTTTAGCTTCCGAGTAATTGTTCGCAGAACCTTGCTGCATTCCCAAGAACACGGGGCCTTCGCGCTTTTCCCATGCGAGAGGTCCGAGCTTCTCACTCATCCCCCACTCACAGACCATGCGGCGAGCGATGTCAGTTGCGCGCTCGATGTCGTTACCAGCGCCCGTCGTGAAGTCTTTGAAGACGAGTTCTTCGGCCGCGCGACCACCAAACAAGAAGGCGATCATGTTCTCTGCTTTGATTTTCGAGAGATTGAGCGCTTCTTTCTCTGGCAAAGTCTGTGTGATACCGAGAGCCATGCCGCGAGGAATGATCGTCACCTTGTGAATCGGATCCGTTCCCGGAAGCATTTTGCCGACGAGAGTATGACCCGCTTCGTGATAAGCCGTGATGCGCTTGTCTTCTTCAGAGATGACCATCGAACGACGCTCAGAACCCATCATGACTTTGTCTTTGGCGTGCTCGAAGTCTTCTTGCGTGAGTTTCGTTTTGTTTGTGCGAGCAGCGTTCAAAGCGGCTTCGTTGACGAGGTTCTCGAGATCCGCACCAGCGAATCCAGGAGTTCCGCGCGCCACTTTCTCCATGTCGACATTCGTCGCCAACGGAGTTTTCTTCGCATGAACTTGCAAGATTTTAAGGCGACCGTTCAAGTCTGGCTTGTTCACGATCACACGACGATCGAAACGACCTGGACGCAAAAGCGCCGGATCGAGAACGTCAGGACGGTTGGTCGCAGCGATCAAAATAACGCCGTCATTGGATTCGAAACCATCCATCTCAACAAGGAGCTGGTTGAGTGTCTGTTCGCGCTCATCATGTCCGCCGCCCATGCCGGCACCGCGATGGCGGCCAACTGCATCGATCTCGTCGATAAAGATCAAACAAGGAGCATTGCGCTTCCCTTGCTCGAAGAGATCACGAACACGTGAAGCACCAACACCGACGAACATTTCAACGAAGTCAGAACCCGAGATCGTGAAGAAAGGGACCCCTGCTTCGCCCGCTACTGCGCGCGCAAGCAATGTTTTTCCTGTTCCGGGCGAACCGACTAGCAAAACGCCCTTCGGAATACGACCACCAAGTTTTGTGAACTTCTTTGGATCCTTCAAGAATTGAACGATCTCTTGCAGATCTTCTTTCGCTTCTTCG
>DATLHP010000386.1:0-9010 GCA_035539835.1 Bdellovibrionales bacterium | reverse complement strand
GTTCACAAAGTTGAAACGGAAACCGAGTTCCCGTGGGTCGAACGATTAGTTTTTAGCTGGACTAAAACCGCACCATCCATCAGCTTTCAAACTTGAGAAACCACTTTTAGTAACGATCAGATGATCGACGATGGGAATATCCATCATCGCTGCTGCTTTAACGAGCTGCCGAGTGAAGCGCAGATCCTCGAGAGATGGCAGTGGATCGCCGCTCGGATGGTTGTGAGCGACAAGCAACGACGACGCATTTTCGACGCATGCGAAGCGAAACACGTCGCGCGGGTGCACCAGACACGAATCAACGGTTCCTCGAAAGAGCATTTTCTTATTCAACAGATTCTTCGTCGGACCGAGTGCCATAACCCAAAATTCTTCGGTGTCCGCACCAGCCAAGCCGTTAAGCGCTGTGTAAGCCTGTTCTGCAGAAGTGATTTCCATAAGCCTTCCTTGTTTGGAGTTGCGCGAATGCAACACCCGGACTTGTTCGGCGAACAAATAAAACGGTTTCCAGGTTTGGCGCTGGACGACAGCCGAACCATCTGGCGAACCACTGGGCCATTTGTTGCGGCCAGAACTTCTGTGTGCATAAGATAAGAATCCCAAGGAGCCCATACATATGAAGAAGAATTCTCTGCTTTGCGTTTTGATGGCTGGTTTCATGGCTTTGACGGTCGGTTGCGGACCAAAAGCATTCGTGAAAGGCGAGTACGACGAAGTCGATCGCGAAAACAACATGAACGACCAATGGTCGGAAACCGACATGCAAAAAGTCGTTAACGATCTCGTTGCAGGCATGGTCGCAAGCCGCGCTATCGCTGGCGCAAAAAAACCGCCAACAGTGATGGTCACTAAGCTTCAAAACAAAACGAGCGAGCATATCGACACGCAGAACATCATGGACATGGTTCGCGCGGAACTCTCGCGCGGTGGCCGAGTTCAATTCGTCGATAAAGAAGCGCGTGAAGACGTTGCAGACGAATACAACTACCAAAACAGCGGAATGGTTTCGCAAGAGACGAAAAAAGGTCCGGGCGGACAAATCGGTGCCGACTACATCGTCAATGGTCGCCTTGATTCAATCGTTCAAGAAGTCGGTAAAGACAAAACGGTCTATTACAAAGTCACTTTGAACATCACGAACTTGAAGACGAACATCATCGAGTGGACTGACTACAAACAGATCCGCAAGAAATACCGCAAACAATCGGTTGGTCTCTAACCAGTGATTCGTAAGTTTCTCATTGCCGCGTGCTGCGGGCTTTCCCTCAGCGCGTGCGCGACTTATCAAACGAAGGTCGACCAAGCTCGGACTTCGTTGAAAGAGAATCCGACGAAAGCGGCCGAATCTTTGAAGCCGCTTGCCGAAGCTGAGGGCAAAGATCAGCTTGTTTACCTTCTCGACTACGCCACAGCACTTCAGCTCGCCAAACAGTACCAAGAAAGCGCCGCCGCTTTCCAAAAAGCCGAACAGATTGCTGATATCAAGGATTACCATTCGATCTCTCAGATCGCGACGGCAGCCGTTCTCTCTGAAGAAATGATTCAGTACAAAGGGGACGACTACGAAAAAGTCCTGATTAACGGAATGAACGCGATCAACTATCTCGAGATGGGCGATCTCGACGGCGCTCTTGTCGAAGTTCGCCGTTTCAACGAGAAGCTCAACAAATTCAGACTCGAAGCCAAACGTAACTACGCGCAAAATCCATACGCTCTTTACTTAAGCGCGATGATCTATGAAGCCGATCGCAAGTATGACGACGCCTACATCGCCTACGAAAACACATACAAAGTAGCGCCTAGCTACACGCCACTTCGCGAAGACCTCGTACGGTCAGCCACGAGAGCTCAGCGCGATGAAACGGCTGCGAAATGGAAAAAAGAATTTCCAGAAGTGAAAGCAAAGCCAGAGTGGAAAGATAAAAACATCGGTGAAGTGATCCTGGTCTACGCACAGGGTTGGGGTCCCCGCAAGCGCGCGCGTCCTGAAAACTTTCGGTTTCCGAAACTCTATCCGGTCGGATCTCTCACGAAATCGGCGAAGCTCGTCGTATCGAACCAAAACATTTCTCAAGCGCTCGAAGACGACAAATCTGCAACGAGCGAAGAGGTTTTTAACCTGACCGATACAGCGATCAAAACTCTTGATGATGACTACGGCAGACTCATCGCTTCGAGAGTCGGTGGTTTCGCTACAAAAGCGGTGATCGCTGATCAAATCAGACAAAAAGACGATGCTCTCGGAATGCTCGCGCTCATTGCTCTCAACGCCGCTGACAGAGCGGATGTCAGGCAGTGGTCGACACTTCCAGACACCTTTCAGATTGCTCGCGTCTACGTGAAGCCTGGAACGTATAAGGTGAAAGCTCAGGGTCTCAACTCATCAGGCCTACCAAGCGGCGAAGATATGCCCGAACGAGAGATCACTGTGAAACCAGGGCAAAAGATCTTCATGAGCTGGCGCTCACTCAATTAATCCCGCGGTCTCAATTGGTTTCCAGAAATAAAAAACCCAGGTCACTGACCTGGGTTTTTTATTTCAAACTTTATTCGTCGCGAACTATTGGTTCAGCGAACGATTTGAGTTTGGAAGGCTCGGCGTTTGATCGTCGAGCATTTTGTTTGAGTTCGAGAACTCAGCTTCAGTTGCTGCTTTAGCAACACGATTCTCGAGAGTTTGTTTTACGTCGTCGAAAGACGCTTTCTCACCGACGATCATCACAGCAGGCTCAGCCGCGTAATCTTTCGGGAACGCGCCCAGCTTCGCGAGGTAGCTAGAGATGCTGCCATTCGCGTTCTGGATGATTTCGCGGAGCGTGAAGAGTGGAGCGTATTGCGACGCTTTCTTTTCAGCTTCGAAAATGATCTGAGTGAGTGTTGCTGCAGTGATGTCATTCTTCGTTTTATTGTCGATGACCATCACGTCTTCATTCGTGCGAATCATTTTAGCAATGTCGTCGAGTGTGACGTAGCAGCTCTGTTGTGTGTCGTAGAGTTTGCGGTTCTGGTAGCGCTTAATGATTTTGGTCTTGGCGCTAGAAGTGCCGGCAGCCTTCGTGCTGAGCGAAATAGAGTCTTGAGCCTGGTTGATCAAATTGCCTCCCATTTGAGGAGAGATTCGTTGCGTCTCACCTGTACTTCGGCGGCGAACATAGTCAGCCCGCCACCCCTTGTCAAGCGACCAAATCCCACAGTTCTAGTTTCTGAAACCACGGTAACCACGAGGGATTTGCTCAACAGACATACTAATGCTGTAGAGTGTCAAATTGCTTGAATTGGTTAAATGATTAGGCGCTCCCTCAAGTTTCCTGGACCCCCTGCCGAAGGTAGTAGAGCTGGCGATGGGGGATTAGGTGCAGCCGAAACGTGAGAGAAACCAACATTTTGGCACTCTCGACCTGATCATGATGGTGGTCTTGTGTGGGACAGTGAGTTCGGTCGTTGGTGCGGCCGTCGCTGGTCTTTTGCACGATACCCGTCCTGGCCGCGCTAGAGGCAATGCTGAGGCTTTTGCTCTGCAAATTCGCCAGCAGCATGAAAATCATCAAAAACCAGAAAGCTTGGATCGGGCGCCTGCTTCGGTCGAATCTGAGGTTCCGCCTTTGACGGGCGGTCAAATTGGCCGCGATCCATGGGGACGTCCGTATCAATACACGGTTCTTTCCTCACACCCAGAGCGAAAACCCGTTGTCTTGGTTTGGTCCGGTGGACCCAATGGGCAGCTCGAAACGGATACGTCTGCACTGACCCAAGACGAAATTTCAGGATTTCGCTTTGGCGGCGATGACTTAGGTTACCTCGATCGCAGCCCTGCCTCACCTGGCGCTTCCCGCTGAACGTCTGATCCAGTTTTGAGACTCTCGTCGTCAAGAACGCATCAAAATATGCCGATTACTTTTCATAGCTGGGGTGGATGTCCCGGCTCTGAAAGGCCCGGCCAGCATGGATCGCAGATCGATTAAGCACTTGCTCTTCGCAATCGCGGCGACAGCGATGGTTGGTTGTGCTTCGGCTCCCAGTAAAGATCAAAGCTTCTTCAGAGATTCAGCAACGGATGTAACGAATCGCGCGCCGCAATCGCTGTCGGTACCGGATGACACGAACACGATTGATTCGGTTCAGCTGCGTACGAAAGCGGATTATCACTATACGGTGGCGGAAGCGTATTCTCTCGAGGGAAATTCCGCTCGAGCCATCGAAGAATACAAACTCACGCTCGTCTACGATCCAAACTCATCGCAAGTTCGTGTTCGCTTGGCAGCAGAGTATGTTCGCCAAGGTTTGATCAACGAAGCCGTTTCGCAAGCGAAGACGGCCGTTGAGATCGATCCAAAAAACACAGATGCTCGCTCACTTCTCGCAGGACTCTACTCAGCGTTGAAGATGTTCGATGCGGCCATTCAACAGTATCGCCAAGTCATGGTCGATAATCCGGCCGATGCAGAGGCACCACTTTTCGTGGGTGCGCTGTATGCAGAACAAAAACGCTACGACGACGCGGCGAAGATTTTCGAAAAGATGACCAAAGATCCAGAGACAGAGAACCTTCATCTGGCTTGGTACTATCTCGGGCGTGTTCGCCTTGAGAGCGGCGGCAAAGCGGCTTCTGCCAAAGCAGAGGTGGCTTTCAAAGAAAGTTTGAAAGCGAAGCCTTCGTACACAGAAGCGTTGATCGGTCTTGGTCAACTTTACGAAAGCACGGATCGTAAAGAACTCGCACGAACGACATACGAGGCGTACCAAGAGAAGTCGGGTCCGAACTCGGCCGTGGCTGAAGAGCTCGCGCGAATGTACGTTGAAAAGCGCGACTACAATAAAGCCTATGAGCAATTTGCAGTGATCGAGGCATTTGATAAAGCCGACTTCAATGTCAAAGCGAAGATGGCCTTCATCTTGATCGAACAAGAAAAGTATCGCGAAGCTATTCTTCGACTCGAAGAGGTTCTTGCGGCTGAACCTGAGTCAGACAGAATTCGTTTCTACTTGGGCGCAGTGTACGAAGAAGTGAAAGACTATGACTCGGCGATTCTGCACTTCCAAAAAGTGCCGGCGACGAGCTCGTACTTCAAAGAGTCGATCGTGCACATGGCTTATCTCTTTAAGCTCAAGAACGACTATGAAAAAGCTTTTGAGACGGTAGAGAACGGTATCAAGGGTAACGAAGACCAGCCGCAGTTCTACGCTCTCTATGCATCGCTTCTCGATGACCAGAAAGAGTACAAGCGCGCTTCCGACATGCTCGAAAAGGCTGTTGCGAAATTTCCAGACAATGCGCAACTCCTGTTCTATCTCGGCAATATGCAAGATCGTCTCGGTCAAAAAGACGAAGTGATCGGGTCGATGAAGAAAGTGCTTCTGATCGACAAGAATCATGTTCAGGCATTGAACTTCCTTGCGTACTCGTACGCTGAAGCCGGTATTCAACTTGAAGAAGCTGAGAAGCTTGCTCAAAGAGCGCTCGAGCTTCAGCCAGGTGACGCGTACATTCTCGATACTCTTGGTTGGATTCAGTTTAAGCGTGGCGATGTCACGACAGCGATTCGCACTCTTGAGGCGGCGTATAAAGCGCAACCGGATGAGAGTGTGATTGCGGAGCACTTAGCAGATGCGTACTATCACCAGCAAATGCCTGAAAGAGCGCGCAAGCTCTACATGCGCGCAGCAGAGCTGGAGAAAAATGAAAAGAACGCAGACAAGATTCGCTCGAAACTCGCATCGATCGATCGCCAAGTTCAAGACGTCGATCGCGCACCTGCCTCTTCGAAGAATCGCTGAGATCTTTCTCGGGGCGCTCGTTTTGAGCGCCTGTGCAACCACTCCACAAAAAACAGTGCAAGGACCAGCGGGCTCCGCAACGGGCCAGTGGCGCGGAAAAGCGCTGATCGTCCGACCGGCTAAAGACGGAAAAAATCAATCCACTACTGTGGATTTGCAAATCGTCGCGCGCGAACCGAATGCATTGCGCATCGATGTGACTGGTCCGATGGGGCTTCATCTCGCGAGCATGGCAGCGAACGAAACTGGCGTTCGAATTCTGCTGCCGCGGGAAAAAAAGTTTTTGGCGACCGCAAAAGGAACTGACCCGAGCCGTGCTCACGCGCCGGCTCTTCCTGGTCAGGTTACGCCTAACGAACTTCTCGCGATTCTTTTTGACCGCCCGCTCGAGCGTGAGCCGGGCTGGATGTGTTCGCGTGGCGGTAGTGAAATCGTGTTCTCATGTTTTGATGACGCAAGAAACGCGCGCGTCATTCGTCGCGCAAGCGACAATGGTGAAAGACGTTTTGAGTTGAGCGATCGCTCGTCGAAAGCAGAGCTCGTTCTCTATGAAGCCAAGGCAAAGGTCGAGCCCGTTGCGAAAACGTTCGAGCTGCAGGCGCCGGCTGGTTTCAAACAGGAAACGATTAAATAGATCTGATCTTCAAGCTCTCTCGCTTATGGTGAAATTCATTGATGCTTATGGATGCGGTTTCGCATTTTGAGATCATGTAATTTCGAATCGTCGATACGCGGGCCTAGAACGAATAAGAAGATTTTTGACCATTCTAGCCCGAAGCAGGGCATAATTTATTTAGAGCGTGCTTGCTGCCGAAGATGGCCATCAAGCACGCACTGTCTCGTTTAAAACCATATGCGAATGAGATTTTTCGAAAGAAGAATCTCAGTGACGCCGGAGGCGTTACGAAAGGGATAGCATGGGAACGAACTCCACTTCTGCTTTGGACCTCAACAATATCATCAAAGATTGGCAGGGCAGTCAGAAGTATCGCGACCTTACTTGGTCGGGCACTTTCAACGACTATCTCAATCTGGTGAAAGAAAACCCGAAGATCACTCGCAATGCGTTTCAGCGCATGTACGACATGGTCACTGAGAAGGGTACGACCGAGTACACCGACTTCAAGAAACAAGTTCAGAGATACAAATTCTTCGATGACGAAGACAACGATGGAAAAGACGCAGTCTTCGGGCTCGACGTTCCGTTGATGAAACTCGTTAACGTTCTTCGTTCGGCAGCTCTCGGCTACGGAACAGAGAAACGGGTTATCCTTCTTCATGGTCCGGTCGGATCTGCGAAGTCGACGATCTGTCGCATGCTCAAAAAAGGTGTTAAGGCATATTCGAAAACTGATGCTGGCGCGCTCTACACTTTCGAGTGGGTTGATGAGCGTGGAGAACTTGGTGGATTGCTCGGAAAAGACGCCAAGATTTTTGAATCGCCGATGCACGAAGAGCCGTTGCTCTTGATCCCAGAAGAGCTTCGCCCGCGCATCGCTGAAGAATTGAACCGCGGTAACAAAACAGAATTCCGTGTGAACATTCATGGCGAACTCTCGCCGCCGTCGCGATTCATCTTCCGTGCGTTGATGGAGCGCTATCATGGCGACATCGAAAAAGTTCTATCGCATGTTCGCGTTAAGCGTCTTGTGTTGAGTGAAGCGGATCGTATCGGCATCGGTACATTCCAACCAAAAGACGAAAAGAACCAAGATTCGACAGAGCTCACTGGCGACATCAACTATCGCAAGATCGCTGAGTACGGATCAGATTCGGATCCACGTGCGTTCAACTTCGACGGCGAGTTCAACGTCGCGAACCGTGGCATGATCGAATTCGTCGAAGTTCTGAAGCTCGACGTCGCGTTCTTGTACGACCTTCTTGGTGCTTCGCAAGAACATCGAGTGAAGCCGAAGAAATTCGCGCAAACGTACATCGACGAAGTGATCATCGGCCACACGAACGAGCCAGAGTATCGTCGTCTTCAAGACAACGAGTTCATGGAAGCTCTTCGTGACCGTACGGTGAAAATCGATATTCCATACATCACGAAGTGGCGCCATGAGGTGAATATCTACAAAAAAGATTTCAACTCGCGCAAGCTTCGCGGGGTTTCGATCGCGCCACACACTGTCGAAATGGCGGCGATGTGGGCGGTTCTCACTCGTCTCGAGAAGCCGAAGAAAGCAAACCTTACGCGTCTTCAGAAAATGAAGCTCTACGACGGAAAATCTCTTCCGAACTATACGGAAGACAACGTCAAAGAACTTCGCAAAGAAACGATGCGTGAAGGTCTCGACGGAATTTCTCCTCGATACATTCAAGATAAACTCTCGAACGCACTCGTGACAGCTCAACAGAACAACAAAGGTTCGTTGAATCCGTTCATGGTGATGAACGAACTCGAGAGCGGTTTGAAGAACCACTCGCTTCTCGCAAACGAAGAGTTGAAAGCGGAATACCGCGAGCTTCTCTCGGTCGTGAAGCAAGAGTACGAAGAGATCATCAAAGGCGAGGTTCAGCGCGCGATCTCGGCTGACGATTCAGCACTCGCTCGTTTGTGCGGCAACTACATCGATAACGTGAAGGCTTACACGCAGAAAGAACGCGTTCGTAACCAATTCACGGGCAAAGATGATGAGCCAGATGACCGTCTGATGCGTTCGATCGAAGAGAAGATCGAAATTCCTGAATCTCGCAAAGACGATTTCCGTCGCGAGATCATGAACTACATCGGTGCGCTTTCTCTCGAGGGGAAGAAGTTCGATTACAAAACCAATGAGCGCTTGCACAAGGCTCTCGAGTTGAAGCTCTTCGAAGACCAAAAAGATTCGATCAAGCTAACCTC
This sequence comes from Bdellovibrionales bacterium, assembly GCA_035539835.1. Taxonomy (GTDB): domain Bacteria; phylum Bdellovibrionota; class Bdellovibrionia; order Bdellovibrionales; family JAMPXM01; genus DATLHP01. The sequence continues at coordinate 387 of DATLHP010000386.1, read as the reverse complement.
TTTGGTTTCGAGCGTGGTCGATAAAGATACCCAAGAGAAAATCGAGATCGTGAAGACCCGATTGATCAAGGACTTCGGGTATGACGAGATTTCTGCGACGGATGTTCTTCACTACGTAGCAAGTATCTTTGCTCGCGGAGACGTGAAGAAACAATAGGCCGGGAGGGCTGACGTTTGGCAATTCGTGAAGATCAAAACCGGTTCCGTGACATCGTCAAGGGCCGGATCAAAGAGAACTTCAAGAAGTACGTCACGCACGGCGAGATGGTCGGGAAGCGCGAAAACGACTTCGTTAAAATTCCTGTGCCCTCGATCGATATTCCAAGATTCAAATACGGCGCTAAGCAACGCGGTGGCGTCGGTCAGGGCCAGGGTCAGCCTGGCGAT
>DATLHP010000385.1:0-8320 GCA_035539835.1 Bdellovibrionales bacterium | reverse complement strand
CAAAAAGCAAAGAGCGAGTTCGGGTCTATCCCGTTCTCGCTCTGACAAAATAGAATTTTTATCCGGTGGCCAGGGCTAGCTTCGGCGTAATGAGCAATTAAACCGCTTTTAGCGATATATTCCTAAAGCGCATAATAACATGCTTTATATGCGTTTCATGTTTTTTCTCCCTTCGCGTACAAACGCTGAGTCGCTTTTAACAAAGGGTGGAAAATGAAAAATACGATTGCTCTGGTTCTCGTCGTCCTTATCGCAGCATCGGCTCAGGCAAATGATCTTAAAGCAAACCTTCCGTTTTCGAAAAATGACAAGGCTTCGATCGCGGCTCTTATTCAGACGCGAATTGTTGCCTTCGAAGAAGAGTCGGGTTCAAGCGGAAACGATCTCGAAGTTTTCACGCCTCGGTGTATGACCAATCAAGTGAAGTCAGAACGTGGTGGCGACGCCGTCGTTACTCTCTATTCTTGTTCAACAAACTATTCTGTCGATCGTTGGAACGGCGTTATGCATACGGTTTTCAAAGCCGACGGAAGCCAGCTGATTGAAATCGTTTACGAGAGTGCAGACGGTAACTTTTAAATTGAAGTCGATGGGGAAATTTATGAAGTCACTTTTCTTTTTGATGACGATGTTCACGGCTTCGATTGCTCTCGCTGAAGAGGCGGCGATTCATGCCATCTCTGAGGAAGGCGAAGCTGTCATGATCGCGCTTGTCGATGGCGAGCTTGTTTCGACAGGAGTGCTTGATCGTGATCTCTCGATCAAAGATATCCGCGATGGACGATTGACCGATCAATGCTACACCGGTCCGGTGACGAAGGCTGAAGATGTCGTTGAGGCTCTGGTTGAAGCAGCGAATGGTGACGGGGATTCATACGCTGAGATCATCTCTCTTGCTCCAGTTGGAAAAAAAGGGAGAGAGATCATCAAGTCTCGTGTTCAGATTGAAGACGAAAGCGGCGTGAAAAAATTCAGCATTAACTTTCCGAACTGTCGCTAACGGGATATTCGCTCTCAGTTTTTCATTTCAAAGTGATCTCAAACCGCATGAGGCGAAAGACAATATTTAGTCTTTCGCTCATGCGAGCTGCGTAGTGTGCCAACAATCTGGAATCGATCTCGGCAGGGGTTAGGGTAAATCCGAAGCCTTGAGGAGGTTCGAGATGGCAAAGTCGATTAAACCGCAGCGTCCTGTTGAAACGCCAAATATTCTTCCGCGTCCTGACTTTCATTTTCAAGGTGAGGTTGGTCGAACCTATCTCGACTCTGATCCGGCGCAATTTCCTCAGCCCGTGCAAGCTCCGAAAGGTGCGCCGAACATCGTCATGATTCTTCTCGACGATGCGGGCTTCGGGCAGTTCAGTACCTTTGGTGGCGGAGTGCCATCACCGACGATGGATCGACTGGCGAAAGAAGGTCTTCGCTACAACCGGTTTCATACGACAGCACTTTGTAGTCCGACACGCGCCGCTCTGATTACAGGACGCAATCACCACTCAGCTGCCACCGCAGGTATCACGGAAATAGCGACCGGTTATGACGGTTACACATGCATTCTGCCGAAGAGTTGCGGAACCGTGGGCGAAGTCTTAAGGCAAAATGGCTATTCCACAGCATGGATCGGAAAGAATCACAATACTCCGCCTTGGGAGTTGAGCGCTGCCGGCCCATTTGACCGATGGGTGAATGGTCTCGGTTTCGACTACTTCTACGGCTTCAATGGCGGCGATATGAATCATTGGAATCCGCTTCTTTTTGAAGACCACAAACTCGTCGAAACGTCCAAGGATCCAAACTATCATTTGACGACCGATCTCGCGGATCATGCCGTCAGCTGGGTTGAAAAGGTCACGAGTATCGCTCCAGACAAGCCATACTTTCTCTATGTTGCGCCGGGTGCGACGCATGCTCCGCACCAAGCGCCAAAAGAATGGATCGACAAATTCAAAGGCAAATTCGATCAAGGATGGGACTCTTACCGAGAAGAAACGCTTGCGCGACAAAAGAAACTTGGCGTTGTTCCAAAAGACACGCAACTCACTGAGCGTTCGCGTGGCTTACCATCATGGGATTCACTCAATGACGATCAAAAGCGCCTCTATGCGCGGATGATGGAATGTTTTGCCGGCTATGGCGCGCAAGTCGACTATGAAATGGGGCGAGTGATCGATGCCGTCAAGAAGCTTCCGAATGCGGACAATACGATGATCATTTATATCGCCGGTGACAACGGATCGAGTGCTGAAGGCGGACTCGAAGGCTCGCTTTGCGAGAATCTTTTCTTTAACGGGATTTCTGAAAAATGGCAGGACAACATCAAGGTCATTGATGAACTTGGCGGACCGAAGCACTTCAATCATTTTCCATCTTCATGGGCGCACGCGATGAACACTCCGTTTCAATGGACGAAGCAGGTCGCCAGCCACTTTGGTGGAACACGGAACCCCATGATCATCTCGTGGCCATCTCGAATCAAAGATAAGGGTGGTCTTCGCGATCAGTTCTTACACGTTATCGATGTGGTGCCGACAATCTATGATTTTTGTGGAATTCAAGCACCGGCTGTGCTGAACGGAACAGTTCAAAAACCCATCGAAGGAAAAACCTTTGCCTATACATTTGATGACAAAAAGGCTGATGGTCCTCGCGAAACCCAATACTTCGAATTGGGCGTAAATCGTGGTCTCTTCCACAAAGGCTGGATGGCTTCGTGTCCATCGTTTGCTCCTTGGGATCCGAATCATGGCGAATTCAATGTTGATGCCACCAAGTGGGAACTCTACAACATCGAAGTAGACTTTTCGCAGGCGAATGATCTCGCTGACGAGCACCCAGAGAAACTGCGCGAGCTGCAAGACCTCTGGTGGGTCGAAGCTGCGAAATACAGTGTGCTCCCGCTCGATATGCGCGGAACAATCCGCCTGAATAGCGAGCTCATGGGGCGTCCAAGTCTGATTCGTGGACGCACTAAGATTGAATATTTCGAGGGAATGATTGGTCTTCCGGATGGGGCGGCGCCATCGATTCTCAACAAATCATGGACGATCACTGCCGATGTCGAACTTCCAGATGATAAGACAAATGGGATGATCGTAACTCATGGTGGACTCGAAGGTGGCTACGGTCTCTACCTAAAAGATGGAAAACCAACGTTCGTGTACAACTTCTTGAGTATCGATCGGCCGACATTTACGAGCGAGAAGCCTCTTGCGAAAGGCAAAACGAAGATCGTCGTCGACTTTGCTTACGATGGTGGAGGTCTCGGCAAAGGCGGAGTGGTCACGATCACCGCCAATGGCGAGCGAATCGCGGGCGGAAGGTTAGAGCGTACGATTCCAATCAGTATCTCAATCGGCGAAGGTCTCGATATCGGAATGGATTGTGGATCGCCGATCGATTTTACTTACGAGCTGCCATTTAAGTTCACAGGTAAGATCAACAAGGTAACAATTGAGCTGCGCCCTGAGCAGAAGAGCGAAAAAGCCGCGAAGGTTGAGAAAGAGAAAGAGAAAGAGCCAGCGCACGCTTAGTAGAAAATGGCGTAGCCAATTCCTACGGTCACCGCGCCGTAACTCGGAAGCGCACTTGTTTTGAAGCCGTAGTCGTAGCGCAGACTTGCTTCAATTCCGCCATTGTCTGAAAGCATGTAGGTCGCGCCGATCTCTGGGCGCAAAAGAATCTGCCAGCCGTAGTTGCTGAAGTTGAACGAGCCGACAAAGAATCGACGTTCGACGTAAGCCACCCCGGCTGCCGCACCAAAAAAGCCATTGATGGATCCTGACTTCCACGGATTCATTCTCCATTTGAAGAGAACCGGCCACGTATCGAAGGATCTCTCTTGGTCTCCTGTGATGACGGTTCCGGTCGACGAGTCGGTGTGTGTCGCGTTGGATTCACTCTTCTTGAACCGCTGAAAGCCCAACAACAAACCCATCTCATGTTGTTCGTTACTCATAGGGGTTGTGAAGTCGATCTCCAGGCCCTGATAAGAGGTATCGTCAATGAAGTCATTGAGCTCGCCGGTGGGAAATCCAATCAGATACGAAATCGTCGTTCGATCTTTTCGAGCATGACTCTGAAAAGGCGTCATGAAGACGAGCATCACACAGAGAAAGCATAATGCCGTAGCGAGGTGGCTCCTCATGGTTGCCTCCTGATGTAGTCGGATTGCTCGAAGGCTTGGTCGATCCCTGATTCGATACGCGATTGGATTCCTGTTGAGGTTTCATTGTCGACGGCACCAGCGACAATGCCGACCCAGATGGACGGAATTTCTTGCGCGTCTTCGTTCGGATGATTGGGATCTGTGAATTCAATGATCAACGATCCCAGCGTTGATGATTCAATATATGGAACGGGTACTGTGCCCCATCCAGTACTGTAGCCGTACCAAGGATCATAATATGAGCCCCAATACGTGGGCCAATAGGTATAGTACACGTCAGTCGATGTCGTTCGCATCACTGATACCTGGATGAATATGTCAGGAGGAGTTGCCGACGACTCTGATATTCGACCATAGCCGCGTTCATTCATGTTCGATTCAACTCGGTCGAGAATGAGATTCCGTGTCTCCTCGCTGAGTTTGACGTTAGTCGATGGTGGATCGGTAATTTCGGCCACGTTGTTCGCGAGGACATAGGTTGTCGCTTCTGCGAACGGGAATGATGTATCGGATGACGTGGCGACGACATCAGGGTCCGAAGGCGGTGTCGCACCTCCGCCGCAGCCGGTGGCGAGTAGAATGAAACACGTGTAGAGGCAGAATAATCGAGCCATACAAAGTCTCCTTCGCGTGACCGATTGAACTCTCAAAGACTGTTCTGGCGCCAATGGAAGAATGTTTCTTTTTTGAGAAGCAGTGAGCTGCGGCCACGCTATGAGAACGGAGGTCACTCAGGTAAAGAGCTACGTCTGCATTTGGGTATAGAAGGAATGAAGTGCGATGCTGATTGCGACAGTGGCATTGAGAGATTCAACGCCTGATTGCATTGGGATCGAGATCGTCGTGAATGCATTCGAGGTCGGAATGCCCACGCCTTCTTCGCCCACCAAGAGACGTGCGCAATGAGGCCACGTGTATGTGCGTAGCGATGTTCCGAACATATCGAGTGCGACCACCGGGCCTTTGGCTTTTCCAGTTTCAAGCAAAGCGGGCAAATCATTGATTGATGGGCCGCGCTCGAGCTTCGTAATCAAAGTCGTTGCCGAAGCGCCACGCACGGCTTTCGGATGAAATGGAGAAGCGCTTTCTTTGAGTAAGATGACTTTCGAAGCTCCGAAGGCGGCGGCACTTCTCAGCAAGGCGCCGACATTGGATGGATCACCGAGGGCGCACAAGATTTCGAGACCGACCGGTTCTTTTGTTAGATCGGCATCGACGATTTCGGGTGCGTGCACGAGAAGAAGTGGAGCGTGGGTTCCGCTGACATCGAGTTCGTTGAAGAGCTCTTTTGAAAGCTCGATGACAGTGAATCGGGGATCATTCGACTTCGTTGCTTCGCGCGTTTGTACGATGAGTTTTTGAATCTCAGTTTCTGCCGTCTGTGTCGCAGAGATTACCAGGCTGCGCACTCGATTTGGGTATCGCTTCATTGTTTCAGCGACGGCCTTTTCGCCAGCGATGAAAAACGCTCCGTGTTTGCGGATTCCCTTGGAAGTTAAGCAGTCTAGCCAATCACGATACATGTCGTTGGTCGAGCTCGTGATCTGTTTGTCGATCTTTGCGTGTGACATAATACTTCTCTACTCGTCGCGACCGAATTCGCGTTCCCACTTCAAATCGAGATCTTCGAAGTCAGGAAGTGGGTGAGCTTTGAGTTTCTTAAAAACGAGAAGTCGGCGTTCATGCGGAGTCTTTGGAAGTTCATATGGAATATCAGCTGCGAGCTCGAAGTACTCACCCCAAGCATCGAGTGCCATTTGAATTTCAGGCGTGCAGTTTGGGCCTTTCATGAGTACGACTTCGCCGCCGGTTTGAACGCAGTTGATGACGTTGCCAAGAGTATTGCGGGCATCTTCAACGGCGCGGGTAATGACGCCATTCACCGGGTAGAAGAACTCTAAGTTCACATTGCGGCCAATGATCGCGACGTTTTTCAGGCCCATCTCATCACGCACGGACTTTAAGAATTCGACCCGCTTTTGAACACCCTCGGCCAAGATGATCTTTTTGTCGGGATGATGGATCGCCAGCGGAATTCCGGGAAACCCAGGGCCAGTTCCCATATCAAGAAGTGGGAACATCAGCGGACGCAGCTGAGTCACAATGAGGCTGTCGATAAAGTGCTTAATGGCGACATCTTTGAGATTCAAAAGCCGAGTGAAATTGCGCTCATTCTGATTGTTCATCAAGAGCTGGTAGAACTCAGTCAGCTGCTGGCGCTTGGTGTGCGGGTAGTCTCCGAAGCCGTGATTGCGGAAGACGTCGTGAATGCGGTCGTCGGCTTCGTTGAACGAATAGGTTTCAGTGGGTTTGCGATGGCGTGACGGTCCATCCGAAGCCGGCTTTTGGCTTCCCTGAGGATTGTTTTTGCGAGCCTTGTAGGGGCTCCAGTTTGACCGATTCTTATGCGCCATGTTGTGAGGGGATACTATTTGAGAAATGATGCCGGATCATCCAATATTTACGCCATGTTGAAAGAAAAGATTGAAGAGATACGAGCACAAGCCGCAGCCGCTTTTAAGGCTGCCGGGACCGCGAAAGAACTATACGAAATGAAGGTTCAGTTCCTCGGAAAACAGGGGAGCTTTTCGGGCCTGATGAAGGAAATGGGCAAACTTTCCGTCGAAGAGAAGCCTGTTTTCGGCAAGCTCGTGAACGAGGTCAAACAAGCCCTCGAAGTGATTTACGACAATCGCGAAAATGAGCTGAAGGGACAAGAGCTTGCGCAGAAGCTTCAAAGTGAAGCTTTGGATCTCACGCTTCCGTCGGCAGGTACGCCAGCGGGTTCGCGCCATCCGATCTCGATCGTCATCGAAGAGATTTCTTCGATCTTAGCGCGACTTGGTTACTCGGTTCGCACCGGGCCTTTGATCGAGCGCGATCGCTACAACTTCGAAGGTTTGAACATCCCGAAAGATCACCCTGCGCGTGACATGCAAGACACTTTCTACGTCGATCAATCGCACGTTTTGCGCACACACACCTCGCCAATTCAGGTCCACGTCATGGAAACCGAAAAACCGCCTCTGCGTGTGATCGGGGTTGGTCCAGTGTTCCGTGCCGATAGCGATATTTCGCACTCGCCGAACTTCCATCAAATCGAAGGCCTTTGCATCGATCGCAAAGTTTCGATGGCGGACTTGAAAGGAACGATCACGTTCTTCGTTCGCGAATACTTCGGCAAAGATTTGAAAACTCGTTTCCGTCCGAGTTTCTTTCCGTTCACCGAGCCTTCGGCTGAAGTCGACTGCCAGTGTCCGATCTGTTCGGGCAAGGGATGTCGCATGTGTAAAGACTCAGGCTGGATCGAAATCGGCGGATCGGGTCTAGTGCATCCGAACGTTTTGAAATTCGCTGGTGTTCAATATCCAGAATGGCAGGGGTTCGCGTTCGGTTTCGGTATCGAGCGTATGGCGATCATCAAGTACGGCATCGATGATATTCGACTCTTCAACGAAAACGACGTTCGCTTCTTAAGGCAGTTCTCGCTATGAAAATTTCATTGAAATGGCTCAACGATTACATCGACGTCGCAGACTATGCGACGAAGCCAAACGATCTCGCAGCTCTTTTGACGGCGGCAGGCCTAGAAGTCGAGGGGATCGAAAATCTCTCGAAGCAATTCGAATACGTCGTTGTCGGAAACATTCTTAAAAAAGATACGCATCCGAATGCGGACCGTCTGACCGTTTGCCAAGTCGCAACCGGCGACGGAGTCGTTCATCAGATCGTTTGCGGAGCAAAAAACCATAATGCCGGTGACAATGTCGTCGTGGCTTTACCGGGTGCTGTGCTGCCTGGAAACTTTGCGATTAAGCGCTCGAAGATTCGCGACGTTGAATCGGGCGGAATGCTTTGTTCACTGAAAGAACTCGGTCTCGCGGGCGATAGCGAAGGGATCGTGATCCTTCCGAAGGATGCGCCCGTCGGGCAACCGTTTGCGAAGTATCAGGGACTTGACGATGTCATGTTCGAACTTAAAGTGACTCCGAATCGCGCTGATTGTCTTTCGCACTTTGGTCTCGCTCGCGAAATCTCGTGCCTTCTCGGTCGCGAGGTGAAGTTTCCGATCGAAAGCCTCATCGAAGATGGTGGCTCGACCCGCCAACAAATGAAGATCGAACTTAAAGCGGCAGACATGGCTCCTCGTTACAC
>DATLHP010000384.1:0-6555 GCA_035539835.1 Bdellovibrionales bacterium | reverse complement strand
CTCTACGTCGGATTGATGATCACTCCAGATGGGCCGAGCGTGATTGAATACAACGCGCGTTTCGGCGATCCAGAATGCCAAGTCATTATGCCGCTTCTTGACGGAGACTGGGGCATCGTTTGCAGCGAAGTCGCTCAAGGGCGAATGCCGAAACTCAAATGGAAGTCTGAATCTGCATGCTGTGTTGTCATGGCAGCAGAAGGATATCCTGATACTCCGGTCAAAGGAGTTCCGATCGAGGGGCTTACGAAAACCGCTGCGGCTGAAGACGGCGCGAGCGCAAAGTCTTACGTCTTGCATGCGGGGACGACATTGAATGCCGCGGGCGAGTGGGTCACCAATGGCGGCCGTGTTTTAAACATCCTGGGACTTGGGTCTGACATTCGCGCCGCTATCAAAACGGCCTACGCGAAAGCCGAGACGATTCATTTCAAGGGAATGCAGTTCCGCCGCGATATCGGTGCGAAACTTCTCTAGTTCGTCTGCGGGAAAATCAATTCTTCAACGGTCGTACGGCCGACTCTCATGCTCAGCAGTTCAAAGAACGTCTGCTCTTGATAGCCCTCGGCTTTAAACGCATTACAAGGCACCCCATCAATCGACTGAGTGCACGAGTCGACGATATTCCAAAAGATCGTCTCGTCGTTGTATTGGGCTTTTGCGGCGAGATGCCCAGCCATAAAACATGGTCTTCCGGAGCGCTCGCAATCGAGCCGGGCGTAGCGAATGCCGATGTCGTAGAGACCGAGTCTATCTGCAACGAGGATCGCTTGTGTGCACCGTTCACCGCGTTCGCAGCGTCTTCCTGCCTCACGCAGCTTGATACGTTCAGCTTTCACTGCATCGCTCTCAAAGAATGGAATTGAAGCAATCGTTCGACTTGGACTGGCAGGGGTGTGGGCGCGTTGATCACTTTGGTCGAAGAGGCTACACGCGAGGAGCGTTGAGAGAAACACGTTCAGTGTTTTATTCATCGTTGAAACCGCTTACCAAGCCCACTGCATGCTGACGATGTCGCGTTGCTCGCCATATTGTGCGATGTGGTTGAAAACAACGTTCGTTCCGAGACTTTCAACTTCTTCGCTAATTTCGAAATCGAGCTTTTGGTCTGCTGCTTGATAGCTGAGTTGTGCGTTTGTGATACCTGAATACTGGAGCTGCGCACGAGCTTGGCTTGCGCGCATTTCGAATTTGAATTCGTGGGCTGTCGAATCAGGCTCTGTGCCTCCGACAGTCATTTCGCCTTTCATCTTTTCGTCGACAGCGTGAGCTGTGCGACCGATATCGCTGTTGCGAACAGCGTTCGAGTTGAAGAAGCGAGAAAGTGAATGGTCGATGATTCTGCCGCTGATTTCAGAGCTGCTTGCAGCGGGGTTGAGATCTGATGGGAAGAAATTCGACATGTCGACGACATTCAGAGACTTCATTGGCTGAATGACAGAGGCGTCCATACCTCGTGAAAAATCTGGCTCTCTCGAGAACACGAAGCTCTGTGGAGTGCGAGAGAATGCTGGTGCTACCGCTGCCGAAGCTTTTGAAGTCGCAAGTGCTGCGAAGACGAGAGCAGTAAGGGCAGTCAGTTTCAGCATCATCATCAATTCGTCTCCAAGACTTTAGGGGACAGGCCCCGCATCCCTGCGGGGTCGTGTCGTGAGATCGCTTGATGACTTGTATGAGCAAGGTCAGGGCCAAGGTCGGGTACGCTAACCCATCGAATCTATGCAGGATGTGCGAGACGCAAAGTTCGCAGATTCGACAGCTGTCCGAAGTTTGGACAATTCTTTGCGCATGATCCGGACGACCGACTAGGCGCGATTCTCAGAATGAAACACTATGCGTACACTGAAGTTGGATGATTACCGTTCTGCGTACTTTCTATTTCGTATTAGCAACGAGTTTTTTCGGACTCAGTGTCTCGTTCGGGTCCGCCAATCTGACAGATCGTTTGATGCTGTCTAACCGAATGCAGACGCTCGACCTCTTCGCGCAAGAGATGAGCGACGGATCGGTGCTTCCGAGACTTCATGTCGACCAGGCATTTTTTAGCCATGACCTAGAAAGAGCGATTTTCGTGAAATACGACGTCGATCTCGATCACCGATTCTTCAAAGGCAAACGAGCGAATATTGATGGTGGAACCGTGATCCACGGGGAGACCGTGAGTGGACATTCGTTCGCGATGCTGATCCATGGTTTCTCACCGCTTGAAGTCGATGAGGTCGAGCGCTCTGCGAACGATGCGCTCGGATCGATTCGCCGCGAGTCAGCTTTAATCAAGGTCCTTTTGCCTCGCGCCTGTGCGAGCGATGCAATGTGCACGGGACGATCGGGAATGTCGGCGCTGTTTAGTAAAGTCGTTCAATCGGTTGGAAAGAATGACGTCGTTGAATCGATTATGTCGTGTGGATTGTCTGGCTTTGAGCGTTTGGGAAGTTCGCTCAAAGAAGAAAAAGACGCTATCGTGAAGTTCTTTAAAGACCCCGCCGGTGCCTTTCACGACACACTCGATCAGTTTCGCGCCATCAAGAACGTCGTTTTGAATCTCAATACTGAAATGGCGAAGCTCATCAAGATGGTGCACTTCGATCCAGCGCTGTTGAAGCAAATCGCATGTTCGGTTGGTGGCGAGCTACTTCCAAAAATTCTTTTCTCGGCTCTGACGGGCGGAGGCGGAACGGCGAAGCTTCTTTTGAACGTCGGAACTTTGCTGCCGAAGCTCGGTAGGCTTGCATCGCTGTTCGAAGCACTGTCGCTCGGCGGTAAGGTTCCAAATTTCGCAAAGGCTGTTGAGAATATTCTGAATGGCCGTCTTTCTGAATCTGTTCTCGGATCGGTTGATAAACTTATTCATGCAGGCAAGTTCAACGCTGCTGCAGGAGTGTTGAACTGTGCGAAGTAGCTTGCTGCGCGCCTTCGTTTTCTTTCTCTTCATCGGTTCAATGCCGTTTGCGCATGCAGGCCTCTCTTGCAATATCACGAAATCGTTCGATCGTGATGACATCAAAAACGATGCATCGTTTTGGGAAGAGTTCGGCAGACTCTCAGCAAAAGGGGAGCTGACGGATTCCAATGTTGAAGAGCTTCTCAAAAAGCGTTCAGTCGAAGTTCGAGTGTCAGAAACCGGCCCTGATTCTCCGAACTTGAAGCCGAAAGATCGAAGGGTTTCGGCGCCACAGTATTCGATTAGTCATCAAGCTCAGAAGGAGATCGGAATTCTTCCGCCTGCGCTACGTCGTGATCTTGATGATTTTCTCGAAGTCGCGCGCGGTGGACGAGCGTCTTTGCAGACACTCAGAGACCAGCAAGGGCGTTGGCAGTTCAAGCGTCTGGATGGCAAAATGCGTGACGTTTACTCTGTTCGTCTTAACGTTGAGTACCGCGTTGGTTTCAAGATCATGGATGACAATACGATTCAAATTATCGGCGTCAACAAACGCATCGGGCATTAAAAAAGGCGGTCATGGACCGCCTTTTCATCGAAAACTCTTTTGAGATCTAGTTACGCGCTCGCCTCTGGTGGCGGGCGAAGTCCCTTTTTCTTGATCTTCTCAACCAGTGTTGTGCGGTTGAGCTTTAAAAGAGCAGCGGCTTGGTTGCGATTCCAGCCCGTCTTCTCAAGAGCTTGAAGGATCAAAAGGTTCTCATAACTGTCGACAGCGGTGTTGAAGTCCATTCCGTTCTCTGGAATCTCGATCGCCTCACTTGGAACAGGTGTGACGACTGCGACTGAGCGATAGTGCTCAGGCAAATCGCTCATCTCGACTTGGCCATTGCCCTTCAAGATCGCAAGGCGCTCGACCAAGTTCTCGAGTTCGCGAATATTACCTGGCCATGCGTAGTGATAAAGAGCCTCAAGTGCTTCCGGTGAGAAGCCAGTGAGCGCACGGTTCTTCGTTTGATTGAATTGCTGTACGAAGTGATGAAGAAGAAGCGGGATATCTGTACGACGCTGCTTCAACGAAGGAATCGCTATCGGAATAACATTCAAACGATAGTAGAGATCTTCTCTGAACTGTCCGTTTCTGACGGCCTTCGCGAGATCCACATTGGTAGCGGCGATGATGCGTACATCGGCTTCTTGAGTTTTCGCAGAGCCAACCGGTTCAAAACGACGCTCTTGAAGAACACGTAGAAGTTTTACTTGTAGGTTCAAACTCAATTCGCCGATTTCGTCGAGGAAGAGAGTTCCGCCACTCGCCAGTTCGAAACGGCCGACGCGATTCGAGATCGCACCAGTGAAAGCGCCCTTAACGTGGCCAAAGAGTTCGCTCTCGAGAAGTTCTCCGGGGATAGCGCCGCAATTGATTGGCACGAATGGTTTCATCGCACGGGGAGAATTGTAGTGAATCGCTTTTGCGATGAGCTCTTTGCCGGTTCCGCTCTCGCCAGTGACGAGAACTGTCGAATCAGAGTCAGCCACACGCTCGACCATGCCGAGAACTTGGCGAATTTCTTCTGATGATCCAATGATGTTGTCGAAACGATATTTTTTGTGAAGTGCAGTGCGAAGCTGATGGTTCTCTTGTTGCAACGTTTTGTGCGACATCGCGCGAGTGACGATGCTCAAGAGCTCTTCCATATTGAAAGGCTTCGTAACGAAGTGGAAAGCGCCGTTCTGAGTCGCGCGAACTGCCAATTCGATGGTTCCGTGTCCGGTCATGACGATAACCTGGATTGAAGGATGGGTTGCCTTCAACTTGCGCATGAGCTCCATGCCGTCGCCATCAGGAAGACGCAAATCAACGAGCGCAAGGTCGAGCGGTTGATCGCCACCGGCCAAGACTTCCGCTTCGCGCATGCAGTTAGCAGTAATAACTTGGAAACCTTGACGGTCGAGGACTCTAAAGAGGGCTGTGCGGAGACTAGATTCGTCGTCGACAATCAAAACGCGCTGAGCAGGCTGCTGCATCGAATTCCCTTCCTGGGTGTTCGAAATCGTGTCCGTCATGGTCACGAGCAGATCATGTGATCTGTTTCAATGATGGAGTATTGACGCTGAAATCGTCAAATTTGCGTGTCAAAAATCCGACCTAGGAATCAAAAACTGGACGGGGAAGGGAAATAATTGCCGTCGTCCCTCCGCCTTTGGTGGAGCGGATTTCCAGGCTTCCGCCGTGGTCGCGGACTATTTGTCCAGCCACCGTAAGACCTAGGCCGGGATGGTTCGTAGGATCAACGCCAAGTCCATTGTCATTGATTTCGATTTCTAAATCGGAAGACTTTGTATTTGCGACTTTGAGATGAATCTCGCCGGCCGTTTTGTCGCCCTTCTTCATACGCTCGCTGACAGCCTCTTGCGCAGTCTGCAAAAAGTTTCGAATCGCTTGTGCGAGCGAGTTGAAGTCTCCACGGACGAGAATGGGATCGTTTTCTTTCGGAAGATCGACAATGAGTTGAATGCCCATCGCACGCGTCTGTAGTTCAGTGATCTTGAGCGCTTGTTCGAGGACCTCGCGAAGATCAATCCGGTCGCCCGTATCGCTCGAGGCTTTGCGAGTGAAGCCGAGAAGCGACTGAACAATGTCGCGACACCGGCGCGCGCCGCTTTCCATCTCGATGATGTCGTCGTAGTAGGGCTCATCACCTTTGAGATCCATTTTGATGAGCTGAATGAAACTCAGCATGCCACCCAAAGGGTTATTGAGTTCGTGCGCAATACTCGAACCGATGGTTCCGAGCTCGACCATCTTCGCTGACTCTAGAATCTGGCGTTCGACACGAAGCTGCTCTGAAACGTCATGATAAAGGTTAACGAAAAGATCCGTTTCAAGCCGTCGAGAACTGAGTTGCCGGTCAATGCGTTGGCTGAAGACATCGTAGATCGCGTTTGTTCCGCCAACCGTTTGAGCAGGTTTTAGACGAAACCCTGCCTCGGCTGGAACTTCGGTGTCTTTTGCGAGCGCGCAGTTCTCGCACGGAGATGTTCTTCCGAATAAAACTTCGTAACACTTCTTTCCGATGATGCGATCCGGATTGGCGCCAGAGCGTTCGGCGTAAGCACGGTTGGTGCGTACGAGCGTAAAGTCGCTAGAGATCAAACTCACAGGCTCGAGAATCGCATCGAATGTGGCTTCCCACTGACCTTTGAGAGTTTCTGATTGCTCAAGCTTCCCCAGGCGATCGATGGCGAGCGAGACCGCTTCGCCGACCTGGTTGAGAAACGATGACTCATCTTTCGAGAACGTTTTGTCGGCAGGACGCGCGAATAGGATATGTCCGAGGAGTTCTTTGCCGCGTGTGAGTGGAGCTGTATGCGAAGCAAGAACCTTGCGGTCGGGCGCTTGCTCCATCCTTGATTGCGAGTGAAACAAAACTCGAGTCAGCGTTAAGCCCATTGCGCTTCCGAGAGCTTCATTGACCAGTCTCTCCATCTCTGCGACCGAAGCGGCTTGGTGGATGGCGACGAAGGCGCGGTGAAGGGCTTCGACTCTCGAGTTGGTGACCAGAATTTTGTTCTTTGCCTCTTCGATTGCCGTTTTGCGAAGTTCGACGCGTTCTTCGAGAACAGTAGAAAACTTCTTAAGCGCTTCGTTTTGTTCGTTCACTAGCTGCATC
>DATLHP010000383.1:0-4269 GCA_035539835.1 Bdellovibrionales bacterium | reverse complement strand
TCTCGCTTCTTTCTGCATTGATCTCAGGCGTGGTGATTACAGCCGGGTCGTCGATCATCATTTTTGAATCGATTCGCCGTTTCGGCGAAGCACAAGTTCCAGCCGGAAAACCGATGATCATTTTGGCGCTGGTTGGCTTGATCGTGAACGGCTTGGCAGCTTTCAGGCTTTCGCGCGGCGAAACTCAGAATGAAAAAGTGCTCACTTGGCATTTGATCGAAGACGTTGCCGGGTGGACGGTTGTTTTGATTGGCGCCATTGCGATCACTTTGACGGGCTGGACTTGGGTTGACCCGCTCATGGCCGTTTTGCTGTCGGCGTTCATTGCTTTCAACGTTTTGAGACACTTGAAACAAACAGCCTATCTCTTTCTTCAGGGGCGCCCGCCCGGTTTTGACGAAGCCAAGTTTGTTTCGGACTCGTTGGCGATCGCTGGGGTCGAGCATATCGATCATATTGCTGTTTGGTCGCTCGATGGCGAAACCAGCGTTCTCTCTGCACGCCTCCATTTGCACTCAGTTCGAGATCCTGTAGAGATCGAGAATGTGAAATCACAAGTTCGCAGCCTTGCGGAGAAGCAAAAAGCTCGAGCAACTCTTGAGACCTGCATGGCTGGCGAAGTCCCGCATCACGACGAGACGTAAAAAACCCCTGTCAGAAACATCATCGAATTTTCGACGATTCGCGTTTGGACTAAGGTCAAATCTGACTCATTTTGCACACGTAATCGCGATAGTTCAGAAAACTGTTTAAGACCTTCGCAACCAAATATTAGTTTTTCACAACCCCCTCGACCAGTTTCGAACGATTCCGATCAGTTAGCATGACCCGCGATGAGACGCCTCAGTGCTTTCGCTCGTTGTAGCGAGTATTTAGGTGTCGATTAGGAGTCTGGCGAATCCTTCTCTAGGCTTAAGTCGTGGGCATACAAAAGAATCTGGTAGAAAGAGTACGAGGTCGATCATGAAGAAGCTTGCATACCTTCCACTGGCAGTCGCACTGATGACTGGTTGCGGTTCGAATAGTTCATCGTTTTCGCTTCTTCCTAGCGAGGCGAACTTCGAACAAGCGGCACTCACGAAAAACAAGATCGATATCTTGTGGGTTGTCGATAACTCGGGGTCGATGGATTCTTCGCAACAAGCGCTGGCAACGAACATTGCTCGATTCATCGAGTTGTTCAATAAGCGTGGCTTCGACTATTCGATGGCCGTCAGCACTTCTGATGCGTACAAAGAGCTTTTTGGCGCCGGCCAAAACCAGTCACGCTTCAAAGACGGGACTGATTCGACAAGCCACACTGGTTACCATGTCGTGACACGCAATACGCCGAATCTTGTAAGCACGTTCTCGACGAACGTTCTTCAAGGGATCATGGGTAGCGGTGACGAACGCGCATTCCAGTCGATTAAACAAGCGTTGGAGAATCCAGACAACGCGGCCGTTTTCCCACGCCCGGGAGCTTTCTTGGCCGTGATCATTTTGTCTGACGAAGACGACTATTCGCATGACGGATCGAACTCGATCGCGGGTGATTACTCGAATCCAGGTCTTCATTCCATCGCGTCCTATGTATCTTATCTCGATGGTTTGACAGGTGCGGATGCCTCAACTCGCGCGCAAAAGTACAGTGTTAACTCGATCGCGATTCTCGATCAGCAGTGTCTTGATACTTTGAACGCAGAGACTCCAGGACGTCGCATTGGTATTCGTTACGTAGAACTCGCTGAAGCAACAAACGGTATCGTCGGCGACCTCTGCGGTAACTTCGGACAAACTCTGGCTGATATTTCAGCCTATATCCTGAATGCAGTGACAGAGTTCTTCTTGGATCGCGAGCCGAATGTCAGCACGATTCGCGCTTACATTGACGGCAAGAGAGTTCCAAGAATCGAAAGTCCGTCAGGCGATGGCTTCATTTACCATGCTGATCGCAACAGCATCACCTTCCACGGCAAGTGGCAGCCACAGGCCTCACAAGACGTGAAAGTAACTTTCGACCCGACTTCGATCAGATAATCTCGGTCTCGATACGAAATGAACAAAGGGATCTCGCAAGAGATCCCTTTTGCTTTTTGACCTGCACGCGCGACCTGTTAGATTGAAAGCCAATGTCTCCGCATTTGAAATCTGTTCTTCAAGCATTGTTCGTCACGCTTCTATGGTCCTCGTCTTGGGTCTTCATCAAAGTCGGCCTTCAGGGATTGCCGCCCCTGACGTTTGCAGGGCTTCGCTACTTTCTTGGATTTCTATTCCTGCTCCCTTTGGTTTGGATAAAAGATCGATCGTCTTTCAAGACGATTCGCGTCCGCCAATGGGTCGAGCTGCTTGTCTTGGGTATTGTGATGTATGTCTTAACCCAAGGCGCTCAGTTTTTGAGTTTGAACTACTTCCCTGCTGTTTTGACAGCGCTCATTCTAAACATCACTCCGGTCGTCATTGCTGTGTTTTCAGTTTTTTTGCTGAAAGAGGCTCCGAATCGCCAACAAGTCATAGGCATGGGTGTTTGTCTTCTCGGAGCCTTTATCTATTTGTGGCCGCGCCTGGGCGATCAGATTGCTCTAAGCTGGCTTCTGTTGATTCCGGTCGGAGGAATGCTGGCAAATGCCTTGTCGTCTCTCTTGGGCCGAGCCGTCAACCGACGAGAGCACTTTCCTGCGCGTGTGGTGACCGTGATCAGCATGGGTATCGGAAGTATTTTACTTCTATCGTTTGGACTAATGATAGAGCCGGTACCACAGCTTGGTTTTTCGCAGATTCTTATTGTGGTGTGGCTCGCAGGGATTAATACAGCGTTTGCTTTCACGCTTTGGAATCACACTCTTCGTTCGCTTTCATCAGTTGAATCCAGCGTCATCAACAACACGATGATGATTCAGATCGCCGTTTTGGCGGTCGTCGTGCTTGGCGAAAAATTGAGCGTACTGGATGTCATCGCGTTGATCATCGCAGCGTTCGGATCTTTGCTTGTGCAGTTAAGAAAGAAATCAGCCAGCTAGATCGCTGGAACGAGGCCGACCGACGAGTAATCGACCGGAAGCGGATTGCGGATCGCTTGCCCGTCTTCGCCGATGCCTTCGAGTCGAACTTCGATTTCGTAGAACTGGTCGAAGTCATAATTTGCGGGAAGCGCAACTGACACTCGGAATCGACCCATATCGTCGCATTTGGCTTCGGTAAGATACTCTGGAATCGGCGTCGGCCCGGTTTTCAGCTGCGCATAAATACGGCTGTCAGGATAACCACCGGCATCGCAATACCCAGCGACGTCGATACACCAACTTGGATCGGCGCTCGTCGACGTACAGCTCGTCTTTGCGCCAGTTGGTTTGTAAACAGGGATCGATTGGCTACCAATGGCAATGCTGATGCTCTCAGGAGCAATCGCGCACTCGCTTCCGATGCATTTTGAAGCGGAGTCTTTGTCGAATCCATTTTGATTGGCTTGATAGGTTCCGCAATTTTGAAAGCCGACGGCGACGATGGCCATCAGTAAAAGAATTCCCAAGACTTGCGTGACTCGTCTCATATTTTGTCGCACCCTAGCTTATCGACAGAATGAGACAGTGACTTCAATCTAGGAGGCACTTTTGCGCCTTACCAAACGTTCGTATCTCACCCTAGCCATTATTCTCAGCCTTCTTGCCCTACTCCACCAACCACAGGCAGTGGCTGCGTCTCAAACTGAGACGTTTCGATATCACATGACTGACGAACCCCATTCTCTCGACCCAGCTCGCAACTCCGTGAGTGATGCAGCCTACTTTTTTCCGCAGCTGATGCGAGGGCTTTATACCTACTCGAACGCGAAAGGGCTCGTCCCCGAAGGGGCGAAGCGTTGTTCAGTACAAGGCTTGAAGATCAGTTGCGAGCTAGCGAGTAAAAAATGGAGCGATGGTTCGGCAGTTGTTGCAGACGATTATGTTCGCGCGTTTAGACATCTGCTTGGCAAAGACTCAAAAAACTCCGCTCTGCAGCTTCTCTCGAATTTGAAGAACGCGATCGATGTCAGTTCTGGAAAGAAACCTGCCGCTGACCTTGGCGTCGCAAGCCAAGGCGCGAACAAGCTCGTTTTCACGCTGCAAGAACCAGATCCTGACTTTCTTTTCAAACTCACTTCTCCACTTTTTGTTCCAATTAAAAGCGAGAAATTTCCAGAGCGAGATAAAGCATCAGAAATTATCACGAACGGTCCTTACAAAATTTCTGAATGGAGTCGTGGGCGTCGGATTCGCTTGGTGCCAGACCCTCAATTCGATGCCGACGCGA
>DATLHP010000382.1:0-4672 GCA_035539835.1 Bdellovibrionales bacterium | reverse complement strand
GTCTTATCAAGCATTTAAGAAAATCATTGTAGATTTGCTCGAGCGAAAGTAAGACTGGGAGCTTCCGGCTCAGGAGGTCATGATGGCTCGTGTTACGGTCGAGGACTGCCTCGATAAAGTTGAAAACCGCTTCGCACTCGTCTTGCTCGTTTCGAAACGTGCAAAACAGCTCCTTAAGGGTTCAAGCCCAACTGTTTCATCGAAGAACAACAAGTACATCGTCAATGCTCTTCGTGAGGTTGCCGCTGGCCACGTTTTCTTCGATGGCGGCCAATCAAGCCAAGCTGACCAAGATCGCGACCTCGAAACAGACCTCAAGGGTTGATTCGAACTAGAGCACTTGCTCTTTGTGGGCTAGCTTGAGACTAGCCCATTTGGTAATCCTCAGTCTTTTCAAGTATCCTAAGTGAACCGATGCTTGAATCCGCCACCGAAGAAGCGATTAGCGAACGCTCACCCAAAACGCTCGAAGAGCTCTGTGAGCGTGTGCGCGGATACTTTCCTACCGCCGATCTCTCTATTATCGAAAAAGCCTATCACTTCTCTGAACGCGCACACGAAGGTCAGATTCGTCGTAGCGGTGAACCGTATATTTCTCATCCGCTTGGAGTTGCTGCGATTCTAGCGGAACTCCATCTCGATCTGGCTTCGATCGCGACGGGGCTTCTGCACGACACAGTCGAAGACACTCATGCGACTCTCGAAGAAATCGAACGTGAATTCGGAAAGCCGATCGCGGAACTCGTCGATGGCGTCACCAAAATCTCGCAGATGAGTTTCCGTAACACGCACGAGAAACAGGGCGAGAACATTCGTAAGATGATCGTCGCGATGGGAAAAGACGTTCGCGTCGTTCTCGTGAAGCTCGCCGATCGTCTTCACAACATGCGAACGCTCAAGCACATGGCGCCGGATAAGCAGGCCCGGATCGCACAAGAGACACTCGATATCTATTCTCCGCTCGCAGGCCGTCTCGGTATCATGTCACTCAAAATTGAACTCGAAGATTTGAGCTTCCGCTATTCGAAGCCCGACGCTTACTACGCGCTCGCTCAAAGCGTTGCGATGAAGAAGAAAGAGCGCGAGCGCTACATCGAAGAAACGAAACGTCTTCTTGTGAATGAGCTCACGACCCATACGAAGCTCAAGTTCGAAGTCTACGGACGACCGAAACATCTCTATTCGATCTACAAAAAAATGCAGGCGCGCCAACTCGATTACGATCAGATCTTTGATTTGCTCGCATTCCGTGTCGTCGTCGGCTCGATTTCTGAATGTTATGAGGCGCTGGGTAGTGTTCATTCACTTTGGAAACCGATTCCAGGTCGCTTCAAAGACTTCATCGCGATGCCTAAGGTGAACAACTATCAATCGCTTCACACGACGGTCATTGGGCCGGGTGGTGAGCGGATTGAAATTCAAATTCGCACGAGTGATATGCATCTCGTCGCCGAGCGCGGGATCGCGGCCCATTGGAAGTACAAAGAAGGCGGCAAGCAGGCCGAGAGCGATCAGAAGTTCAATTGGCTTCGCGATCTCGTGTCGTTGCATCAGAACGTGCGTAACGCCGATGAATTCCTTGAAACGGTAAAGACGGATCTTTTCGAAAAAGAAATCTATGTCTTTACTCCGCGCGGAGATGTGCGCGAGCTTTCTGACGGTGCCACGGCACTTGATTTCGCTTACGCGGTTCACACTGACGTCGGCAATCACTGCACAGCGACTCGCGTGAATGGAAAGTTAGTACCGTTAAAGACGCGTTTGAAGAGCGGTGACACGGTCGAAGTCATTACTTCACCAAGTCAGAATCCGTCGAAAGATTGGCTTAAGATCTGTGTTACTCCGCGTGCAAAGTCGAAGATTCGCGCATTCGTGAAGAACGAGCAGCGCAAACGCGGACTCGAGCTTGGCAGAGAAATTCTGGAAAAAGAATTCCGCAAGTTTGGTCATAACCTGGTCAAGGCAATCAAAGAAACGCCGAATGTCGGTGAGATCATGAAAGCCTTCGGTGTGATTGAGCCAGAGGATCTTTTTGTTCAAGTCGGTTACGGAAAAGTCGTTGCTAAAGATGTCGCCGAAAAATTCTTCCCGAATTCGAAGCCCGTCGTTCAGGAGCAAGCATCGTTCATGCAACGAGTGGTGCAGGGCGCAACAGGTAAACTTCGTAAAAACAAATCGATCATTCGTGTCGACGGTCTCGAAGACATGCTGATTCGCTTCGGCAAATGCTGTGATCCAATTCCGGGTGATCCAATCGTTGGCTTTATCACCCGAGGCCGCGGCATCACGGTTCACAAGGCAGACTGCGAACGTGCATTTGAAGTCGACAACGAACGTCGTATCGAAGTCGCATGGACCGTAACGTCAGCTCCTGAGGGCGTTGAGCGTACGGTTCGATTGCGCGTCATTAGCCAAGACATGCCGGGCCTACTCAAGAGCATGTCAGAGGCATTCTCGGCTCGCGGAATCAACATCCACAATGCCCAAATCAGAACGACAAAAGATAAAAAGGCAGTCTGTCTCTTCGACGTCAGCGTCAGAGACACAGCACAGCTCTCAGTGGTGATGCAGGATCTGCAAAAGATCAAAGGCATCATCGGCGTCACCCGCGTCACTCACATTTGATTTCGGCAGCTTCGCTCTGTCGAACTTTTTGACAAGGGCGAAGGTATTTCCAGGCGTCCGTCTGACTGTTGTGATGGCATCGGCTGTCAGGCATAACTTTCAAAGTCGTTCTGTTTATCTCAGTAACTTTGAATTCGAGGACCCTATGAAAAGCTTCGTTTCTTTGGCAGCAGTCATCGCAGTGATTTTTTCGGCATCGACTCTTTTTGCGGGAACTGGTGAGCCAAAGGTAAAATCAGTGCGCTTCACGACTTTGGATGGAAAGACTCTACAGAGCATTAAAGCCCGTGCTTTGGAACCAGTGGTTGTTGAAATCAAGCTTGGGAATGCGTTCATGTACAACGCTACTGAAGCGCGTATCTATCTCACCTTGAAAGGCGAGTACTGCGTTGAAGGACCGGGCCCGAATGGCGGATTGACTTGGGTGTGTGGGCAAAAAGGCGAAGTTGATAGCATGGCGGTCGAAGTCACTTCTTCTTCGTGGACTCAGATTGGTGACGGTTGGCGCGCGAAGATTGAAAGTGATGACAAAAAATTGGAAGTCACCATTAAATTTGTCGTCATTCCGAATTGGGACAAGCTCGCGTTCACGAAGAAAGACGCCAGCATTTCGGTGGAACTGATGGCGTTCAAAACTTTGGACGAGAACAATCAGGAAAAAGAATATTTTGTATCCGAAACTCAAGACGCAGCAATCGCGACAATTCCTGTCGTCTTGCCTCGTTAAAGGCAAGACGACGGACTTGCTAGTCTTAGTATTCGACGGCTCCGATGTCCCACGCGCCACCGCGTGGGCGAGCTGTGCCATAGATATCGATTGGCTCAATCGCAAGCGCCGCGCCTTTATTGATAGCCGGACTTGAAGACTGCAAGCGAACATTCTCTGCAGCCAAGTTCACGAACTTCGGATCTGCCACCGCGCTGTTTTTGTCCTGACCCGTGCCAGCTTGAAGTGCGCTCAAGCTACCGTAGCCAGAGAATGCCGGCTTCACATCAGCGTAGAACAGGTTGTAGTTCGAAACCTTACCGAAGTTCACGTACATAGCATTGTAGAAGATGTTGTTACGTACGACGAATGTTCCAGACACCGTTGCGACGATCCCTTGAGAGTAGCCTCCCGGAGTCGTCGAGGCGAACGTGTTTCCTTCGACAACGACGTTTTCAACCGTTGAAAGGAAGACGTGCTTGCCAGAGAGACCGGTTCCCTTTGTCAGAGATACGTTTCCAGAGATTTCGATATTCTTCCATGGGCCAGTACCAATGTTTTGCTGGAATACGTTTTGGTGCGCGTAACCGTAGACGTTGCCAAGAATCTTCAAGCCATTGACTGGACCTGAGCGGAACTGGAACGTGTCGGCGTGAGCGCCCACTGGAATCACATCATGGCGATGCATGATGCTATTGCCTTTGAATGTCACGTTCTCCAAGTAGCCATTCGTGTGAACGCCGTCGTTCGTCGTCGAAATATCGTTGGCTTCAACGAGAACGTTTCTCACGTTGTTCATATAGATGTTTTTGCCGCCGTTGAAATCGACCGCATAGAGAACGTTCGAACGCACAGTGATGTTCGCTGAGTCCAAGACCTGAAGGCCGTAGTTGTCACCAACTTGTGTCATGTCGACGCGAACACTTTGCAGCAAAACGTTATCGACTTGTCTCAAAATCAACGACGTGAACTTCGCGCCAGCCTGAACTTCAGAGACGATTTTCACTGCACTCGAGAAGCTCTTTCCAGAAAGAGTGACGGCTCCGTAGTTACCGGATTTGAGAATGATCGTTTCGCCACCTTTAGCTGCTGAGAAAGCAGCAGTGAGCTGAGCAGCAGTTGAAACACTGGTGCCTGCCGGTGTTCGAGTCGGCGCTGGTGTTGGAGTCGGAGTCGCTGGTGGAACAGGTGTTGCTGTCGGCTTCGGAGTTGGCGCCGGAGTCGCTGGCGGAACCGGCGTTGCTGTTGGTTTCGGTGTTGGAGTCGGAGTGGCGCTGCTGACGACGACTCTCTTTGTAACAGAAGTCGGGCCGTCTGAATTCTTTTGTGCGAAAACGACAC
>DATLHP010000381.1:0-3115 GCA_035539835.1 Bdellovibrionales bacterium | reverse complement strand
TGCTGGTCCCTTGTTTGTTCTTTAGTAGTGCGGGGGCTTTTGGTCTCCGGGGCCGATTTCGCCTCCGGAGTAGGAGTCGACTTTGTCGCTCAGTTTTTTGATGAGCTTTGTGAGCTTGTCGATCTCTGTCGCTTGTTCGGTGACGATTTTTTGTAGTTCTTCGATGGCGAGATCTTGGTGTGCAAACTTCGTTTCAAGATCGACCAGTCTTTGCTCACTCATCTTTTTTATCCTTCGATCCTATGAAAAAGCCCCCGGGGTTGCCGAGGGCTTTGTTGCGGTGCGGGCCAAAAGGCGAGCTGGTACCTTAGCGGAAGCGTTTTACGATTTCTTTGTAGTAGTTGCCGCGTTCTTCGTAGCTATCGAACATGTCGAAGCTTGAAGCGCCTGGTGACAACAAGACGATGTCGCCAATGCGTGATTTTTGGTACGCGATCAAAACTGCTTCTTCGAAAGTACCGATCAAGAATGTTTCTGAGTAATCGCCGACGTCGCGGTTGATGCGCTCTTTCGCTTCACCAACGAGAATCAGCGTCTTCACTTTGCGACGAACGACTTCGCGCAGAGATTCGTAGCTCAGGTTCGTATCTTTTCCGCCCATGATCATGATGATGTTCTCGTCGAACGCATCCAATGCGCGATGAACGGCGTGAACGTTGGTCGCTTTCGAGTCGTTGAAGAACTCGACGCCGCCAACACGACGAACGTACTCGAGACGATGCGCCATGCCTGGGAAGGTATCGATCACACGCTGAATCGCTTCGTGCGAAGCGCCGTGCTCACGGGCTGCGAGTGTCGCCGCCATGATGTTGTCGATCGAATGCTTACCGCGCATTTTCATGTTCTTGACGGTGTAGTTCTCGATCTCTGGGCCCGTGCGAACGCGGATTTCGTCTTTAATACAAACAGCGCCACCGATGGTCATGATCTGTGGTTCGAGCTGTGGCTTGCGCGAGAAGTAGAAAATGCGACCGCGCTGAACCGCCGGATCACGAGCGAGTTCGACAACGGCGTTGTCGTCAGCGTTCAAGATCGACGTCGTCGCTTGGTTCGTGTTTTGGAAGATACGGCGTTTTGCGTTTACGTAATCTTCCATCGAGCGGTAGCGGTCTTGGTGGTTTTCCGCCAAGTTCGTGAAAACGACGTTCTGCGGAGTGAAGCGATCGCAGTGCTCAAGCTGGAAGCTTGAAACTTCAGCGATGACTGTCTGTGCTTTCTGAATCTCGCCTTTTTGCTGCTGGCGAAGATATTCGATTAACGGCTCACCGAAGTTACCGCCGAGCCAGCAAGTCATGCCTGACTCTTTCATGAACATCTCGATGAGTTTGCACGTCGTCGATTTACCGTTCGTTCCAGTGACGGCGATGACCGGTTCTTTAATGAACCACGTAGCGAATTCGAACTCACCCGTCACTTGAACGCCGTTTGAGCGAGCGTAGTCGAAGATTTTCAAGTTTGGTGGAACGCCCGGCGAGAGCACGATCAAGTCTTGCGCCAAGAACGTTTTCGGCGTGTGACCGCCAAGATCGAACTGAAGATTTGGAAGACCTTCGATCTGCTCGAGAGCTGGAGCAAGTTCGGCGCGCGATTTGTGATCGCTCACTGTGACTTGAGCTCCGCTTTCCAAAAGAAAGTTCACCATCGAAACACCCGAACGGGCCATTCCGACGACGAGGATTCTTTTATCCTTCAGTTGAGAGATTTCAGTGATTGGATTTGCTGTCGTCATAAGTACCTTCTATCTATTCTTTTTCTTACCGAAGCTTCAGGGTGCTCAAGCTCAGGATCGCGAGAAGGATCGAAATGATCCAAAAGCGAACGATGATTTTGGTTTCGGTGAGACCTTTGAGTTCAAAGTGATGATGGATCGGCGCCATTTTAAAGACGCGTTTTCCAGTGAGCTTGAACGATGCGACTTGCGTGATGACCGAAAGGGCTTCGACAACGAAGACGCCTCCCAAGACAACGAGCAAGAGTTCGTTCTTCGTAAGAACCGCCATGACGCCCAAGAAGCCGCCGATGGAGAGACTTCCAACGTCACCCATGAAGATTTGTGCTGGATAAGTGTTGAACCACAAGAATCCGAGCCCCGCTGCAACCATCGCAAGTGCGAGCGGTGTCAATTCACCTGCGCCTGCAACGTATGGGATGTTCAGATAGCCAGAGATCTGCACGTTACCAGCGACATACGCAAATATTCCGAGAGTTCCTGCAGCGATGATCACCGGCACGATCGCGAGGCCATCGAGACCATCAGTGAGGTTCACTGCATTCGCGCAACCAACAATGACGAGCGAAGCGAAGATCGGATATCCCCAACCGAGATTGAATCCAGCGTTCTTCAAGAACGGAACGTTCACAAC
Organism: Bdellovibrionales bacterium; assembly: GCA_035539835.1. Lineage (GTDB taxonomy): Bacteria > Bdellovibrionota > Bdellovibrionia > Bdellovibrionales > JAMPXM01 > DATLHP01. The sequence continues at coordinate 752 of DATLHP010000381.1, read as the reverse complement.
GGTCGAGAAATCATAGTGGGAGACGAGAACTGCGATGACTGAGCCAGCAATTGCAAACTCGGCGATGAGGCGAAGTTTTCCCGGCAATCCCTTGGTGTTCTTCTTTGTTACTTTCAATGAGTCGTCGACGTAACCAATGTAACCGAAGCCTAGAGTGATAACGATCGTCGCCCAAACCAATGGATCTAAAAGATTCACCCACAAAAATGCTGGAACAGTGAGACCGATCAAGATCAGTCCGCCACCCATGGTCGGCGTTCCCGCTTTTTTCTTGTGCGTTTGTGGGCCGTCATCGCGGATCGTTTGACCGATCTGCTTCGCCTTCAATCGATTGATGAAGTACGGACCGACGAGCAAACAAACGAAGAATCCCGTGAAGAACGAGACGAAAGCTCGGAAGGTAATGTAGCGGAAAACGTTGAAGGCAGAGAATTGTTCAGAGAGCGAGTAGAGCCAGTGGTAGAGCATCGCCGAAGACCGTGCCTTTGTTTCGTTAGTTCAAATGAGTCTGATTTACCCTCAGGGCTCACTTTTTCGGTTCGAACGAAACTGGCTTCAAGTCAGCGAGTGCTTTCTCGAGCTGCATGCCGCGCGAACCTTTGATCAACACAAGATCGGTCTGGTCTAGCATAGGCAGCGCTTTGAGAGCAAGACTTTGTTCATAAGAATTTGAAACCACTGGGTTTTTTGAAAATCCCCCGCGCTTTAATCCGGCCTCGAAATCGCCGTGATGGGGACCGACAAAGCAGATC
>DATLHP010000380.1:0-2018 GCA_035539835.1 Bdellovibrionales bacterium | reverse complement strand
ATCCTGGAACACAAATCATGCTCTGGCCAGAGACGGCCTTTCCGGATTACCTGGACCCCGACTATGTCGACGACCAGCCAGCGCTCCAGGTTCGAAATTTCGTTAAAGAGGTAAAAACGCCGCTTCTTACCGGTTCGTATTCTTACAATCCTGAGACGAAAGATTCATTCAACGGATTTTTCTCGATCGATCAAAATGGCGAAGTCGCAGAACATGCACATCGCAAATCGATTCTTCTCGTCTTCGGAGAAACGTTTCCGTTCTCTGAGTACCTTCCGTACATGGACAAACTTTTTCCTGATCTCGGATCTTTCGGTCGCGGCCCCGGCCCCACTGTCATGAGTGTTGAAGTCGCCGGCGAGAAAGTTCGTTTCGGACCGCAGATTTGTTATGAAGGTCTTTATCCATGGTTCACGGCAGGGCTCTCACGCCAAGGCGCCCAGGTTTTCACAAACGTTACCAATGACTCGTGGTTTGGCGGTGGCTTCGAAGCGCAGCAGCATCTGTATATGACTTTGGCTCGCGCTATTGAGTTCCGCAGACCCTTGATTCGTTCGACCAACACTGGCATTACAACAGCCATCACGGCGGCCGGCGACGTTCTTCAAAAATCTCCTATCGGCGAAGAATGGGCTGGAAAATTCGAAATTCCGTACATCAAAGAGCCGCGCCATACATTTTACGAACAAATTTCGGGTCGTTGGGTTTGGCTACTGGTCATCTTGCTTGTTGGCTTGATAGCATTCGGGCGAGATAAGAAAGGAACTGAGACCACTTGAAAAGAGACGAGCTGACCGCCCTCGATTGGCGCGAAATTCTTGAAAAACTGCAAAGCTTAGCAACCAGCGAGCCCGCACGCGCGCAATTGCGCGAGACATCGGCTTTGACGGGCCCTGAAGCAGCGACCAAAAGTTTTCGTTCCATCGAAGAGGCACAAAACGTTCTCGCTCATGGCGAGCGACCGTTCATGGAGAGCCTCGATCTTTACAACACTTGGTTTCAACGCATCAAACGCGATGCTGTTCTGACAACGCTTGAACTTCGCGATGTTCGCCGCTTTTGCATCGAAACGGTGGCTCTTGCCGAAGTCCTTCGTCCGCTTTCTGGCCTGTGGGTGATGTCACTCAAAGATCGCTTGATGGATGCGACGATGCCACTATCGGCAATCGATCAAATCATGACTCCATCCGGAGAAATTCGCACCGACGCGAGCGAAGCTCTTCACAATCTTTATCGTGAAAAACAAAATCAAACCAAGAGCCTTCAAAACGTTCTCGATCGACTGATCAAGCAGCACGACATGGATACGATCGTGCAAGAGCGTTACGTCACCAATCGCGAAGGCCGATGGGTGATTCCGGTGAAATCCGGAATGCAGCACTTTTTTCCGGGCATCATTCACGCCGCCAGCCAATCGAAGCAGACGGTTTTCATGGAGCCCGACGAAGTCATTCCACTCAACAACCGACTTCGCCAAATCGAAGTTGAAATCGAAGAGGAAATCGAACGCCTTTTGACTCAGCTGTCGCAATACTTGCGAACGCAAATAGCGGGCTTTCAAACGTCGTACGATATTTTGCTCGAAGCCGATGTTCGCTTCGCGCAAGCCAAGCTCGGTGAAATTCTCTCGGCAGGTGCGATTGAATTCGATGAATCGCGTCTTGAACTCGTCGATGTTCGCCACCCTCTTCTTGTTTTGAAAAACGAGACGGTGATTCCGAATACCGTAAAGCTTGGTGGCGGTAACCGCGTACTTCTTCTCTCAGGCCCCAATGCCGGCGGAAAAACGGTTCTCTTAAAAAGCGTTGGTCTGACCTCGCAAATGGCTCGCTGTGGGCTTTTGGTTTGCGCTGAGAGCGGATCACGACTGCCGTTCTTCCAAAATATCGTTGTCGCTGTCGGTGACGCCCAAAGTGTGGACATGGCACTTTCGACGTTCGCTGCGCACTTGAAGATTCTCGACAAAGCCGCACAGGCAAAAGGACACGAAAACCTTCTTCTGATCGACGAAATCTGCG
>DATLHP010000379.1:0-3181 GCA_035539835.1 Bdellovibrionales bacterium | reverse complement strand
TAAAACGAAGATTCGCGCACTCTCGGTTCTCGCTCGCAACAGTGGTGAAAGTCCTGGGTCGCTTCTCTCTCCATTCATTTCAACATTCGACAACAGTGCTTTTCTCGGCTCGGTCGAAGGCGTCCTGCCACTATCATCGACCAATCAGCTGAGCGCCCGAATCACACAAGCCAATTTGTGGGGTCTTTACGACGGCGGCACGAGCTCGCAAACAACGTCATTTAATACCCGGTCTGCATTGTCACTCGATGGACGGTTTCTTCTTGGCGAACGCGTTCTTTCGCAAACTTTCGTCGACCTCACTCACCAAGAACTTGCAGCCAGCTACCTCGATGACACTCGCTACTATCAAGACGATGCCGATATCGGCGAAATCCTGCAGATCTCAGCGACTCCGACTCTCGATCTCAGTCCTTCGCTTCGCTACAACTCGCGCACGAAAGAAACGTTCGGAGCTTTGTCGATCACCAAGGGTTTTTCACAGCACAAAGTCTACGCCACCTACTCGCAGGGATATCGAACGCCATCTCTCACTGATCTCTATGCCGATTTTTCAAAGTTCAAGGGCAATCCAGATTTGAAAGCAGAGCGCTCTTCATCCGTCGAGCTCGGTGGATTCCTCGAACAAGGCGACCGCTACTCTGGATTTTTCGATGGTCTCTTGGCGCGCCTTGCCGCCTACCACACCGACTACTCGAATCTCATCGATTCCCGCACCGAAGGGGCCATTCAAACCAAAGAGAATGTCGGCGAAGCTCGCGTCCTCGGCGTTGAAACGACGATCGGATACACGATCTCGGTTTGGACATTCAATATTGGCTACAATCTCATGGATGCTCGTAACGTCACCGACGATGAGCCACTCAGACTTTCGCCAAAGAACCAAGTGACTCTCTCGATCGCGCAGCAGCTGGGCCCGGTCGTGATTGAAGCGAAAGAAACGATCTGGAGCGCGTACTATGATCGCGATCCAAATTCGAATGAACTTGTAGAGCTCCCTGGATGGGAAACGTTCGACCTCACGTTTAGAACACTCGCGATCACTGATTGGGAGTTTAACGGCGGCATCATCAATGTGTTCGATGAACCGCGCGAATTGACGATTGGGTATCCAGAGCCGCAACGCCGATATTTCATATCGGCGCTTCGCTCGTTCTGATTAGTTCGTTTTGCAGCGATACTTAACAGTAACGCTCGATCCTGCAGGAAGTGCCGGACTAAAGAAGATCTTGTTGCCCGACCACGTGACCGTCGACGATGCCGATCCGATATCGACGCTCGGCTTTTCTGGCGGCACACACTGAAGAGAAACTGATGACAACGAGTCCGTTACACGATCAGCGAAATCGCCGAGCTGTTGAGCGTAGTCGGCTGCGCAAACAGTTCCGATGACGCCGCCAGTGAGTTTGCTCAGCTCTTCGTATCGACGACCGAAGAACACGTTGCTGTCTTTCATTTGTTCATCATAGCAGCCCTGATCGCCCGATTTGATAACGATGGATTGCGATGTGAAAACTTTCTTGCGGCCAAACGATGTCTCAATCGCTTTCACGAGGTTGCTTGGAAGATCGATCGCCTCAAGCGCGCGATACTGCGTGTGAGTCTTGAACTCATCCCAGCCGCCCGTGCTTCGCTCGTCTTCGTCACTCAAAACAATCGAAGCTACTGCAGCACCCGAACGGAAACAGTCTGCATCTTTTCGAGTGACCGCTGCGTTCAGAGCAGCAACTCCGCGCTCGTCACCATTGCCTGAAGGAAGGTTCATGCTGTTTTGAAACACAGTTTCGACACTCGATGTTTGAGCATTGAGAACTTTTGCGCCGTTCGAGAAGTTAATGAAGCGGCCGTTCTCTTTTGCCAAATCAGTCGTCGTCAAACAGATCTGCCAGTCAACATCGCTCGGAAGGCCATCGATGAAACTGATGAGGCGTTGCCCGAGGGCCGCGCGCTCTTTATCCATTGATCCCGATGTATCGACGACAAAGATGATATCGAGCTTCGAAATGTTCGCTGTCTTCAACGTCTCAGAGACGCTGCGAAACGTATCGACCTCCCCATCACCATCGCAGTCTTGCCCTTGAGCGCAAGAAGCACCCTTTTGATCGTCATCGGCTTTATTGGCGCTGAAGCTGACTGGGCTACAAGCGCTAAGGCCGAGAAGCACGAAGACCAAAAAGAGAACGAAGAGTTTTGAAGCTGTCTCTTGGCGTACTGGAGTTTTCAAAGCTTCCCCCCGGAAGATTCGATACCTGCACTCAACTACTTCAATTGTGATGCCCTCTAAACACCCGTCATCTCAACGACAAGTCCTTGCTAGAAGGGGTCTCCGACCTAGCTTTGGACACCTGTCAACAGAGTGACAACCATTGGGAATCTTACATATTTCATAGGAGAAACTTCAGGTCTCATAGTGATGCACTCGCTCGTGGTGCAGCTGAGTTGGCCTCGATTTTGGAGTTTTCCCCAGGGGTTAAGCTCCAGGAGGCCCTATGGGAACGAAGGAAACATCGTCAAAAGAACGTGAAGTCCGCCAGCGCTCGGCAGGCTTTATTGTCATCTCAACCCTTTTCCATGTCGGCGTACTCGCTGCTCTTGCAGCGGCCAATGCCCCGCTCGGAAACGCCGAAACTGACGCCGCCGTGAACGGCTCCGGCGATTCAGACGCTGTCGCGATTACTGAAGTCACAAACGCTCCCCCAGCAGAACTCACCGAAGTGATCGTCGCAGACGCGGCAGACACGACAGCGGTTCCAGTTCCAGCTGAAGTGTTGAAGCCAGCCCAGCCAGCAAAGGCCGTCGAAGCAGCTCTTCCTGCTAAAAAGACGGCTCCGAAAAAAGTCGCAAAGACGCTTCCACCAGCCGTAAAAGCGCCGGAAGCAATGACTGACGATAACTCAGACGTCGAAGCAGCCCTGGAAGCACCAGTCGAAGCTGTGGCGGCTCAAGCACCGATCGAAGTCACAGAGCAAGAAGGCGAAGCCGTCGTCGAAACTCCAACAGAGGCGACGACATCTGCGACAACAGCCGAAACAACAGTCGCTGAAGCGCCCGCAAAAAAAGAAGAAGTGAAACCGGAACCAGCCGCTGAACCCGTCGCCGTAGCGGCCCCAGTCGCGGCTCCGACTGAAGCTGTGCCCGCAGAAGCCGCACCTGTTGCGACAGCGCCGGCACAAGCAGCACC
>DATLHP010000378.1:0-7580 GCA_035539835.1 Bdellovibrionales bacterium | reverse complement strand
GATCAGAGGCAATATCAGGCCGCTGCAACATCATGCCGACTTGCTCAAAGCGCGATTCAACTTCATCGAGTTTATGAAACATGCTTCATCCAGAAATAGAAAAAGCCCGCTGCATGAGCGGGCTTTTCAAAAATAGAAACTCGAATGTTCTACTTAGATTTTGCTGCCGGACCGTACTTCTTACGGAAACGATCGATACGACCTTCTGTATCCATGAGCTTTTGCTTGCCCGTGAAGAACGGATGGCATTGTGAGCAGATATCAACGCGAACTTCTTCTTGCGTCGAACCTGTCTTGAACGAGTTACCGCAAACGCATGTAACAGTCGCGTTGGCGAAATACTTAGGATGGATGCCTTCTTTCATAACTGACTCCAGATTGGGCAAAGGAAGGGTGGAAACTATCACGACGCCGGCAAAATTGTCGAGGGGCGATTTGAAAATACCTTATCTTACAGAGACTTAAATCGCTCCACAGGGTTATCCACAAATGTGTAGATCGTTTTGTAGGCACTCCCGAACCGGGAGAGCCTAACACTTTTGCCTGTTGTTTTTGCAGAAACCAGAGCGTTTACGACGGGTTACGTCAGCCGCCCATGTTTCCAAGGAACTCGGTATTCGTCTTCGTACCGTTGAGCTTGTCGATGAGGAACTCCATCGAATCCACAACGTTCATTGGTGCTAAGACTTTGCGAAGGATCCAAAGACGGTTCAGATCCGGCTTATCGATCAGCAAATCTTCCTTACGAGTGCCGGACTTATTGATGTCCATGCATGGGAAGATACGCTTTTCCATGAGCTTACGATCCAAGTGAATCTCTGAGTTACCCGTACCTTTGAATTCCTCGAAGATAACTTCGTCCATACGCGAGCCCGTATCGATGAGGGCCGTTGCGATGATCGTAAGAGACCCGCCTTCTTCGATATTACGAGCAGCTCCGAAGAAACGCTTCGGCTTATGGAGTGCGTTCGAGTCGACACCACCCGAGAGGATTTTTCCTGAAGGTGGAACAACCGTGTTGTACGCACGAGCAAGACGAGTGATCGAGTCGAGCAAGATGACGACGTCGTGCTTGTGCTCGACGAGTCGTTTCGCTTTTTCGATGACCATCTCGGCAACTTGAACGTGACGAGTTGGTGGTTCGTCGAACGTCGACGAAATAACTTCGCCTTTTACGTTACGAAGCATATCCGTCACTTCTTCTGGTCGCTCGTCGATGAGAAGAACGATCAGTTTTACTTCAGGGTGATTCGTCGAAATCGCGTTGGCGATGTTCTGCATGAGAACTGTTTTACCAGTTCGCGGCGGAGCGACGATCAATGCGCGCTGACCTTTTCCGAGTGGAGCCATGAGATCCACAACGCGTGTCGTGAAGTCTGTTGGCTTGTGCTCGAGTTTCAAACGCTGTTCTGGATAAAGCGGCGTCAAGTTGTCGAAGAGAATCTTCTCGCGCGCTTTTTCTGGCGACTCGTGATTCAGCGTTTCGACTTTCAACAACGCAAAGTAACGCTCGCCCTCTTTTGGCGGACGAACTGTTCCGCTGACCGTGTCACCCGTACGGAGACCGAAGCGACGGATTTGCGAAGGAGAAACATAGATATCATCCGGACCTGGAAGATAGTTGTAATCCGGCGAGCGCAAGAAACCGTAACCGTCAGGCAAGATTTCGAGAACGCCGTTACCGAAGATGTCGCCGAGTTTTGCTGCGCGCTTCAAGATTTCGAAGACGAGATCTTGTCTTCGCAATCCGGCGGCGTTTTCAATTTTGAGTTTGTTGGCGAGAGCTGTGAGCGATTCGATCGCTTTTGATTTCAAGTTCTTTGAGTTGAGATCCGCTTTGTCAGCCTCGCTCAATTCAATGTTTGCCAACTCTTCGTCAGAGATTGGTGGGATTGGCTCTGCATCGTCCATCATCCCTTCGTTGTGCCGATTGTCTCTGTGATAATTTCCGGTGCTCTGAGGCTGTCCACCGCCGAAGCGGTCGCGACCGCCTCCGTTGCGATGTCCGCCGCCGCCACCACGATCACCGCGGTCGCGGTTATTGTTGCGTGGTCCGCGGTCATTGCGATCTCCGCCGCCGCGCTTGTCCTTGAAGTTACGACGTGGACGATCTCCCCGATCTCCTCCGCCGCCTTCTTCGCGGGCAGGTGCTTCGCGCGTTTCGCCGCCGGCGTCGCCGCCAGCTTCTGATGATTTAGCTTTGATTTCCTTAGTAGCGCTTTGTTCGTTAGCGTCAGACACGTCTGAGCAGCTCCTTGAATGTCATTGATTTCGAATAACTGAAAATCTTAAATTTTTGGATTTGAGTTGGGGTTAGAGATTGCCTCGATTGATGCTTAAGTTCGTTCGGGGAATCCGTCTCGTTTCGAGACGTTGGCGAGATCTAATTGCCGTAGGTGGGTTCACTTTCGGAGAGGGTCTAGTTTTTGTCAACGGCGAAATGACAGGCTGTCCCATCTCCTACAAATGAAATACCACCGAACGCTTCAAATCGAATTAAGTGGCCCTGATCCAGGTCCTGACTATGACTTGGGCGGTTTTATGAGACTTTGAGCGAACCCATGTTTCAACTTGAGAATTTTTGGACCCAGATCTGCGCTGTTGTGCGGCAAGACCTTATAACCCTTCAATTTGGGGCAATCCGGGCCGATGAGTTCTTTGACCGTTGGAGGTATGACCCATGAGTTCGACCGAGAATGCACCGGCACCGCGTACACCGCTTAAGCTGGAAGTCGAATATAGAAAGAGTTACGGGCGATCGTCAGAATTTGGCGAACTTAAAAACATTAGCATCACTGGCGCCTTTCTCGAGCACGCTAACGAAGAAATCAAAATGAGCGATAAGGTCGCCATCACTTTCAAAGTGGGTGGTCGAACTCGCAAGATCAACGCATCTGTTATTTGGTCGAACTCATCAGGTTCGGGCATTAAATTTTTGCCGACGAATAACCGCGACGTTCAGATCGTCGATGATTTGATCTATTTCGTTGAGTCGAAGCGCGAAAACCGCCGCACGGTTCTCGACGACATTTTCAAAAAAGCCGGCTGATCCCAGCCTTCATTCAAAAAAGCAAAACGGCGTGCCCTAGGGTACGCCGTTCTTTTTGGTTCAGATCTGTGTTGTTTGGGTCATGTCGAGTTTCTTGGCGCGGTTCTTTCTGATGAAGACGAAGAGCGCTGCTGCTGCGATCAACAAGAGACCTGCAACTCCGAGTGCCATTGTCGTATCAGGATCCATCGCTTCTTCGTCACCCGGAAGCGGTTCGGCCGGAGCGGCTTTCTTCGCAACTGGCTTCGGCTCTGCTGGCAATGGTGGTGGTGGCGGAGGTGGCTCCATCGAATCCGATGGAACTGCGCCAACTGTTCCGGCAGCCGCTGATTCGTTCGTTGGATCTTCAGGAAGTGGTGGAGGCGCCATTCCGTCTGTTCCATTTGCCGCCATATCTGGTGGAAGACCAGTGTCTGTCGGTTGTTGAGCGAATGGATCTGCTGGCGGCGCGCCTGTATCTTGCGGAGGAACGCCGGCTTGATCTGGAAATTGGCCCGCTGGCGGAAGTTCTGTCGGAGGAGCCACATCTGTCGGCATTGGCGGAGTTGTTTCTGCCGCAGCGACCGCAACCGGAGCTGCGCCTTCTGGCCAGTATCTCAAAGCGGTTCCTTCAGGAATATCGCCTTTCGATTCTACATCGGCGTTCGATGCCCAAACTTCTTTCCAAGAGTCCTTGTTACCAAGAAGGTCTTTAGAAACCGAGCGAATGTTATCGCCAGACTTCGAAATGTAAGTCTGCGGCGGTACACCTTGCTCTTCATAGTAAGTGAGCATGCTGGTGTCTTGCGGATTCGTCGGCGATGAGTAGTAAACCTTGTCGCCAACTTTTGCTCCGCGAGCAGCGAGCATCGGGTTCCAGTTTTTCAAATCTTTGCTGCGGTTTGATCCGTAGATCTTTTCGCTGATTGATTTTGCCGTGTCGCCAGGGCGCGCGTAGTAAACGCGGTTCAGGTTCGTGCCGTCGTTTGCTGCAAACGCAGCATCTTTCGCTTTCAAGAGCGGACGGTAAGCTGGCGCTGGTGCTTCAGTCGGTGCCGGTTCAAGAACTGGAGGCTCAGCACTTGCTGTTTCTTCTGGAACAGCAGCACCTGGCTCTTCAATTGCCGGCGGCTCTGCAGCTGCGACCTGAGTGTCATCAACTGGTGCGCTTTCTTCGAAAACTGGCTCATCAGTTTCTGGAGCAGCTTCAGCGACTTCGTCTGTTGGAGCGAGAGCCGATGGTTCTTCAACCGCTGGTGGCTCCTCCGTCGAAGCAACGTCTTCTGGAAGTGACTCGTCATCAAGAGAGAGGTCGTCGCCGCCTTCTTCTGCTGGCGCCGCTTCAGCTACTTCTTCACCACCGGCTTCGTCGTCGATCGAAAGATCTTCGCCGTCTTCAGGTGCTGCTTCGCTGCTCTCTGCAACTTGCGTGTCGTCGGTGATTTCATCATCAGGCGCAGCTTCTTCACCAGCATCCGCCGTCTCTTCGGTAGATTCGTCGGCGAAATCGCCTTCACCTTCTTCTGCGAAGGCTTCGTCGTTTGCTTCGGCGACTTCGGCTTCGTCCTTGCCGCTGCCGGAAGTACAACCGGTGATGTGTGTTGCTAAACCTAAAACTAGGAGTGCACTAAGTAGTCGTTTGGTCATCGCTGCTATTCCTTCAGCTGGCGTATGAAAATCTGTAACCCTCTGCAATTACAACATAGACAGAAGAGAAGAACAAAGTTTCACGATGCAGGCGCCCGTCGAAGGTCGTGGCTAACAGTTCACTTCAAAAATTCGAAGTGTGAACCGACTTTTACTTTGTTTTGAGCAAACCAGCCCTTGTTCATTTCGAGTGCATACATGGCTGGCTTCGCACTTTCGTAGGTTTTGAGCAGGTGATCGCGTGTTCCCATGACCGCTGGAACCATCTCTTGGATGTCGACCAGCTTTTTGTTCGCGTCGAAGTAGCCGATCGCGAGTGGAATGAGTGTGTTCTTCATCCAAAAGCCTCGCGGCTCCTCATATTGAAAGACGAAAAGCATTCCGGCATTCGATGCGAGAGACTTTCTGAACATCAAGCCTTGGCGTTGTCGATCGGCCGTGTCGGCGATTTCAACATCGATGATTTTTCCGTCGAGTTTGATCTGCTTTTTTTCGTAAGTGATCGTCGGGTCTGCCGCATTAGGAGCGGGAGTCGGAGGTTTTTGTGCAAATGAACTTTGCGCGAACAACAAGAGTGCGGCCATCGCCAAAATCTTCATTCTATTCCCCCAGAGTTCTTGCGACTCCGTAGCGTAAACCTCGCACCGATACGACGAACTCTTTCGCCTTCAACGCTTTTGCTGCAGCAACGAGCACTGATGAACCGGCGACGATCACATCGGCTCGTTTTGGTTCCATGCCCGCAAGTTTCTGCCGCTCTTCGACGGTCATCTCGGCCAATTTCTGGGTCCAGTATTCAAGCCTTTCACGAGAAAGGCGATAGCCGTCGACTCGATTCGATTCGAATTCTAGACCCTGATCGACCGCCGCCAAGGTCGTTGGAGTTCCGGCGACTGCCACGACTCTTTCAACCTTTGCCGAATCAAGAAGCGTCGACGCTTCAGACATCTTGTTCTGAATATAGTCATTCATTTTAGAGAGTTGATCGCTCGGAATCGGATGCTTTGTTATAAAGAGCTCGGTCAAACGAACACTGCCGACGTCGACACTTTGCCTCGCTCGGATGCCCTTGCCGTCCCCAAGAATGAACTCAGTCGAGCCACCGCCGACATCGACGATGGCCACTGGACCACTTCGTCCGTCGATCGTGCCTTTGAAAGTCAGCTCGGCCTCGCGATCGCCAGAAATGACCTCCATCGGAATTCCATAGCCGGCTGCCATATCGATCAAATCCTGAGCATTTGAAACATCGCGAGCCGCACTTGTCGCGCAGGCCAACACTTTTTCGGCACCCAGCGATTGGATCGTTTTCGAAAAATCCTTCAGACAATCATTCGCCCGCGCCAACGCTTCTTGATGAAAGCGTCGGTTTTCATGGACCCCTTGGCCGAGTCGGACGACTCGAACCTCGTCGTGCAACACCTTCTGAATTTCACCAGCGACAACGTCGGCGATCAGCAAAAGGAAAGTGTTGGTTCCAAAATCGAGTGCGGCAACTCTCATGGCTTCAGTTTCTTCTTTAAAAGCTGGTTCATGAGCTCAGGGCTCGCCTGACCCTTTGACGCCTTCATCGCTTGACCGACGAAGAAGCCGAAGAGTTTTTCTTTTCCACTGCGATACTCGTCGACTGCGCTTTGGTTTGCAGCCAAAACTTGATCGATGATCGCTTCAATGGCCGCAGTATCAGTGATTTGAGTGAGCCCTTTTTCTTTAACGATCGATTCTGGCTCTTTTCCGGTCGACCACATTTCTGCGAACACCGTCTTTGCGATTTTTCCGCTGATGGTACCGCCGTCGATGAGCGCGATCATTTTTCCGAGGTTTTCGGCCGTGATCGGTGACTGAGTAATATCTTTTTTGGCGTCGTTCAGTTCGCGCGTGAGTTCGGTCATCACCCAGTTCGAAGCGGCTTTAGGGTTTTTTGAAACCGCGGCCGCTTTTTCAAAGTAGTCAGCGACTTCTTTTTCTTGAGTTAACACGTGCGCATCGTAATCCGGCAGTTGGTAGCTTGAAACAAATCGTTCCGCGCGCGCTAGTGGAAGCTCGGGCAAGGATTTTCTAATTTCTTCGATCCATTTGTCTTCGACTTCGACGTTGAGGAGATCGGGATCTGGGAAGTAACGATAATCGTGTGCTTCTTCTTTCGATCGCATCGTGAAGGTGCGGTTTTTGTCTGGATCATAGAGGCGCGTTTCTTGGTAGATCGTTTCGCCGGTCTCGAGGCAGTCGATCTGTCGCAGAATTTCGTACTCGATTGCCTTTTCTATGAAGCGAAACGAGTTGATGTTTTTGATTTCAACTTTCGTTCCGAACTTCGGCGCGCCCTTCAAGCGAACGCTGACGTTACAGTCGCAACGAAGTGATCCTTCTTCGAGGTTTCCGTCACAAACACCGAGATAGCGAACGATCTTTCGCATCGTGCGCGCATACTCAGCCGCCTCTGACGGCGTTCGAATGTCCGGCTCAGAGACGATCTCGAGCAGCGGTACACCGGCGCGGTTGAGATTGATCAAACTGAAGTCGCCATGATGCGTGGATTTACCGGCGTCTTCTTCCATGTGCGCTCGTGTGATGCCGATTCGTTTTTTTACGCCTTCGGGCATGACCACATCAACAAATCCGCCCTCGCAAATCGGCTGATCGTATTGGGAAATCTGATAGCCCTTTGGAAGATCCGGATAGAAATATTGTTTGCGCGCGAATACGGATGTGTTGCGAATTTTACTGTTCAACGCGAGACCCGCGCGGATCGAATATTCCACTGCACGCTCGTTGATGACCGGCAGTGAGCCCGGCATCGCCGTACAAATCGGGCAAATGTTTTCGTTGTCTGCTCCGCCAAAGTGAGCCGAGCTTGAACAGAACATTTTGCTGTTTGTTTGAAGCTGAACGTGAATTTCGAGAC
>DATLHP010000377.1:0-12351 GCA_035539835.1 Bdellovibrionales bacterium | reverse complement strand
ATGCAGAACCAGAACTTCAGCAGCCTGAAGGACTTTTTCCAAAAGGTAGCTTCATCGATCGCTCTGCTTAAGCAGCGATTTCGAAAAACTTCTCTGTAGCCCCATTGATGGTCTCATCGATGGGGTTAGGCCATTTTCTCGATCAAGAATCCGATCTCTTCGAGCGAGGCGATTCGGTAGATCCCATCAAGCTTTCTTTCTCCAGACTCAGTTCTTCCGACGACCACAACCGCATTCAGGCTTAACCAGATCAATGATCTGACAGCGTGTAGATTCCATTGCGGAGCTCCGAGCTGCACCAGCATCTCAAGCCGAATGAGCGCTTGTCTCGCAGAGTCGGCGTGCATCGTGCCCATGCAACCTTTGTGGCCAGTAGCGAATGCCATCAAAAGATCTTTGGCTTCACCGCCGCGAATTTCTCCGAGCACAATGCGATCAGGGCGCATGCGCAATGCTTGCTTCAAAAGTTCAGATTGATCGATCTCGCGAAGGTGCCCTTGTGGGTCGCGTCTCGTGAGAAGTTTCGTGCTCGCGCGATTCGGAAGCTTGAGCTCGCTTGTGTCTTCAATCGTGACAACGCGAGCGCTCGATTCAATTTCGCCGAGACATGCATTGAGAACAGAAGTTTTTCCTGAACCCGTTCCGCCAATGACAAGAAAGTTTCTGTGATCGCGAATCAGAGCTTTTAGCGCATCGATGGCACTCGCGCTTGCCCATTCGCGCTCTTTTAGACGATCCAATGTCCACGGATTCTCGGGATGACGACGGAGTGTGACGACGGCGTGCTCACCTGATGCTGGAGGTATGATCAGGTGAACACGGCATCCGCGCCACACTCCGTCTGCGAAGGGACAATCTAGGCTTGCGATGATCTGCGCTTCACGACAGAGCCTCGCTACGAAGTTTCGATAGGTCAGAGCTGTCAGAAAACGATCTTCGATCATCGAAAGAGAGCCGCGTCGTTCGACCCATATCGAATCAGGACCGTTGACGATGATTTCAGTCACGTCGCTATCAGAGAGAAGCGGAACAAGAGGACCCGCATCGAAGTATTCCCGCTGAAGACGCTCGCGAATCTCGTCAGGTGCGCCGGAGCAGGCAGAAGCAAGAGCGCGGCGGGCGGGTTCCTCTTCAGAAATCGTTTCAAGTGCGCTTCGCTCGAAGGGATTCGTCACTGAAAGTTGCCCGAGAGCATCTTCGATGCGCGAATTAAAGGCGGCGAGCATTAGTTTCCTTTCTCAGTGTCGACCACCTCTGGAGTGACGAAGACAACAAGTTCAGTCAGACTGTCGATATAGTCGCGGCTCGAAAACAGCGGGCCAAGAATCGGGAGCGCACCTAAACCCGGCAGTCCTTGGCGTGCTTGTCCCCATTCTTTTTTTATGAGCCCAGAAAGTGCGATGGTTCGCGAACTGGTGAGATCAAAATGCGTTTCAATTCGATTGGTCAAAAGGCCCGGAAGTCCTTCGATAGTTCGAGAGGTATCGAGCATCGAAACTTCTGTTTCAATGCCGATGCTCATGCGTCCGGAAAGATCGGCTTGTGGTTTGATGTTGAGAACGACGCCGTGTTTTTTCCAAACGAGCTCGTGTGACTTCAAGCTCGAAACTTTGATCGGAAATTCACCGCCCGCAAGAAAATGAGCTTCTTTTCCAGAGCGGCAAAGCAAAGTAGGGGAGGCCAGAATTTTACTTTCACCGGTGGCTTCCATCGCATGAAGTCTTGCAGAGAAGGGCTCCCACGCTTTTGTCGGAAGTAATTGCCCGCCGAGACTGTCTTGCCAAGAGATCCCGATCTTCGTCATTGCGCTCTTTCGGACTTCGGCGACGACGATGCGAACGCGGACGAGAGGCGCTAGGTGAACAGCTTCAGCGGATTCACGAACAGGGATCCCGAATCCTTTTAGAACCGCTACGGTTCTCTCTTTAAGGTCAGCCGGAGTTGGCGACACTTGAACCGAAACGGACGGTGTAAAGCGAAATTCCAGATCCGTCATTCCGGCGTCACGAACGACAGCGCGGAGGCCGGCTTTTGCTTCATTCAAAACATCGTCATCGATTTGTGCCGAAAAGATGAACGAGTCTGGCGGAAATCCGCGAGCGTTTTCGGCGATCTTTCGCCAGTCATCCCAACGCAGAAGCCGACCGCTAACGTGAAGCTTTCCGGTGTCCAACGTGAGAGCGAGCCCTCGCATCGGAGTGATCGTTCGCTTTAGTGTTTCGTAAATACGAAACGATGCTTCGGGCACAACCGAGATTTCGAGCGCCCGATCACTGGATCTAAGAACCGAGGTTCCGATCTTGAGCGCCGTGATTTTCAACAAGCGACCTTGATCGACGACACGAACGACAGCTCCGTTTGAAACCGAGACTGCGCCGTTTGTTGGCGCTGGCCAGTAAAAGGTCCGCCCAATCGACAGAGCGATTTCCTCGTCGGCTTGAGCCGTCATCGAACAAAACAAACATGTGAGTGCAATAAGGAGTTGTTTCATACCCCGACGCCTTTGCAAGCGTAGGGCAGGGCCTGAGTGAAAGCTTAGCCCGGATCGAGTCCGAGCGAGAATGAAACCCGGACACCGCCGTCCGAAGACTGAAACTCAAGAGAAGCCGAGTGCAATTTCAACATTGCTTGGCAGATCGAGAGTCCGAGGCCCGTGCCGACCGAATGATTCATCATGTTTTCGTTCAACGTGAATGGCTTCATTAATTGATCGATGCGCTTCGGATCGATGGCGGGACCTTCGTTGAAAATCGAGGTGCGGAAGATTCCGCTACTGTCACTCTTGCCGGTAACTTTGATGGTCGTGCCTTGCGTGGCAAACTTCACGGCATTGTGGATGAGTCTGCGGAAAACATTGCGAATGGCTTTTTCATCGCAGAGCACTTTTTTGGATTCAATATCGAATGCGAATTTAACGCCGCGTTCGCGAGCCAGTGCGCGAATCACTTCAGGCAAAGAGACTTCGTTAAAGAGATCCGCCGTCGCGATCGCTTTTAGATCGAGTTTCATTTGCTCAGTCTCTGCAGAAACGAACTCGAGTGAATCGTTGATCATCTCTTGAAGGCGTCGCGCTGCCGTTCCGACCCGCGAGAGCATTCGTTTTTGTTCTTCATCGAGCTTTGTTTCGTTCAAAAGATCACTGAAACTCAAAATCGAGGTGAGTGGAGTTTTGAGCTCGTGATTCACAAGAACCATGAATTGGTTTTTAGCTTCATCGAGAGTTTGTAACTCTTCGAGCGCCGCTTGGAGCGCGCGGTTTTTCTCGACGAGTTCGGCTCCGATTTCAAAACGCTCGACGGCTTTATCGATCGCATTTGAAAGATCAATGGGATCCCATGGCTTTGTGACGTATCGATAGATTTGGCCATTGTTGATGGCCGAAACGACCGAGTCGATGTCGGTGTAACCCGTCAGCAAGATGCGAATCGCATTGGGGTGAGTGGCAATGCTCTCTGAGAGCAATTCGACACCAGTTTTCCCAGGCATTCGCTGGTCACTGATGATGACTGTCACCGGATGTTGGGCCAGGACCGTCAGCGCTTGCGCAGCTGAGGTCGCCTTCAACACATTGTATTTACGCCTTAGCAATCTTTCGAGAGCATCGACGTTGTCGACTTCATCGTCGACGCAAAGAATGGAATGCTTCATGAGATGACCTAGTGTAGAATTTGAGTTGGAGTGTGCAAAGTAAATTCCACGAGGAGAAATCGTCTCGTCCTGGTGTTGATGTTGCGGCTTCGGCTCATGTTGAATTTCTTTTCCAGATCTTTTCGAGGAAAAATATTCGACAACGAGTGCAGTCGGCACGACCAAAGGCTATCGACCAAAGACCTTAAGAGGTCGGGGTAGGGGCTGGATGGTCCAGGCGCGGGTCAAGTCTCGCGTCCAAAGTGTCGACAGGACAAATGGATTTGTATGCACGAAATGGAACGCTGGAAGCGTTTCGCACGAGGAGTCGATATGTCGACAAAGAAGATGTCTAGAGTGATCGCGGTCATGATGCTTGCATCAAGTCTGGCGCTCACGTCTCTTCCATCAATGTCTCACGCCAATGCCGGAATGTACGGCGGCTTCAACGCGGGATACGGGATGTACGGTGGTTCCGACATCTGCGCGATGAATCTCGCGAGCGGCGCATACGACCAAGCCGATGAGCTTTCAGACATCAAATCGCGTCTCGCTAAACTCAAAGCTGAGAAGCGCAGCCTTCAAAACCAAATCAAACGTGAAGAAAAGAACGTCGACAAAGCCGGCGATGCGATGAATCGCGTTCTCGATGCTGATTGGTCGAAAGTTTTCCAAGATCATATGCGCTGGGGCATGAGCTGCCGAGTATGTGGTGAGAACACTTGGGCTGGACGTAGTTCATCGACACACAGTTCAACTTATTCAGAACGTCGTTCGGATTACTATGTCATCGAAAAACAAGGACCGCCGGGACCACAGGGTCCACAAGGTTTGCCAGGTCGCGATGGCCGAGATGGTATTGACGGTAAAGATGGCGCTCAAGGTCCGCAGGGTCCGCAAGGCGAAAAAGGTCCGCAAGGTGACAAGGGACCAACAGGGGATAAAGGCCCGACGGGCGATCCAGGTACTTCTGAAACTCTTCCGACCGAAACGACTCCAGAGGGAGCAAAGCCGGGAAAAACAAAGACTGGTGCAAGTCTCTTTGAACCAGGTCGCAGCGGTCGTTTTCCAGCTGCGGCAATGGATTCAGAGACTGCAGGTAACTCTGGAACACAAGCTCCACCGCCTGTTCGTTCAGATGTCGGTGAGCCTTCTGCACCAACGAACCCTTGGCAGACAAAGCCACTCGCTACTGAAGTAGCTTACGCATCGACATCATACTCAGGTGAAGTCGGCGGTGGCGCAACTTGCTACGACCCGCAAACATTCCCATACGCGACGCGCCCAGATTGGCGTGATCCGCGCGTCGGCGCATGTGACACGACAAAAGATGGACGCATTCGCTCTGGATACGTTTGTAGCCGACCAGGCTATTTGAACGGAAGCAATGAGCGCGGCCGTTCATGTGAAGGTACTATCGATCGCTTCGCAGAAGCCGTTGATCGTCTCGAAAAGAAAAAAGAAGATCTTCGCGAAGTTCTCGATTTGATCGATGAGCTCGAAGCTGAAAAAGACGCATTGGAAGACGACCGTCGCGATCAAGCACGTGAAGATCGCGGTTCAGAGGCCGGCATCCGCACGGTCAAAGTTGAAAACAAACACTCGATCATTCCACTTCTCGCGGGCGGAGCGCTCGGCATCGCAGCCGAAATCTTCGGTCGTAAAGATTGGAAAGCGAACAACCAAAACCTCAACGCTCTCGGTTGGCCGACAATGCCTGTTCCGACAGGCGGCTTCGGAATGCCGTATTTCATGGGCGGACTCCAAGGCTACATCGCCAGCGGTCAGAACGGTGGTTTCGGCTGTGGTGGCGGAATGCCAATGGGCGGTTACCCTGGAATGTGGGGCAACCCATACATGAATCCATACGGTAACGGCATGTTCATTCCGGGCATGGGTTACCCAGGCATGGGCATGATGATCGGCGGAATGGCCGGCATGATGTCTGGTGGAATGCCAGGCATGATGATGGGTGGAATGCCAGGCATGATGATGGGCGGAATGCCAGGCATGATGTCAGGTGGAATGCCGTACATGGGTGGAATGCCAGGTATGATGGTCGGCGGAGCAATCGGTGCGATCACCGGCTACCCAATGTCCGGCATGATGATGGGCAACATGATGGGCGGAATGCCGTACATGGGTGGAATGCCAGGCATGATGGTCGGCGGTGCGATCGGTGCGATCACCGGTTATCCAATGTCCGGCATGATGATGGGCAACATGATGGGTGGAATGCCCGGCATGTTCATGGGCGGCGCTTGGTCTGGTGGAATGCCAGGAATGATGACCGGCATGATGATGGGTGGAATGCCTGGCGGTATGATGGGCGGCGGAATGATGGGTGGCGCGATGATGGGCCAAGAAATGATGCGCTACTGGTCTAACCGCATGCAGGCCGATCAAATCACGCAAGGTATCTACGGTCAGATTCAACAACTTCAATTCCAGTTGATGATGGTGAACAGCTTCTCTGGTCTCGGTGGAGGCCTGGGTGGTGTTATCGGTGGAGTCAGCGGCAACAGCTTCAACTACGGTGTGCCGGGAGTTGTTCTTCCAACTCCTGGAACAGGTACGGCGACCGGAAGCGGCAGTGGCCCAAACAGTGGCGGTCGACCAGTTCAGACTCGCTAAGAACTAAAATTCAAATGTTCAAACAGACGGCTCCTTCGAGGAGCCGTTTGCTTTTCTAGAGCTAAAATCCCGTACGATGAACTGGCTCATTTGATGATGATGACTCCGACGAGCGTTGAGAGTCTTTCCAGATGACGTACGCGGCACCGGCGGCGACGGCTGCAACACCGATCCAAATCCAATCACGTCGTGCCTTGATGGTCGGTGAATCTGATGTCGTAGAGAATAGTGGATCTCGTTCGACCGTCGGCTTGAAGTCCAATGCTTTCTGAGAAGACTCAGCCACGGCTTCTTTCAGACATCCTCCTGGGTAAAGAACATCGACTCTCGCGATGCCGAATTTCTTGAGCGCATTGCCGTTAGCGTGTGGTTCAGAACAGCTGCCGTCAGCGATTTGTTTGGCATTCAAATGGAGTTCTTCGAGTTGAGCCACGTCGGTGACCTCAGCAAAGGGAGCTGTTGAATCTGAAAACGCACTGATGCGATGTTTGCCACTTGGAATTTCGATCGAGTCATTTTTCTCGAGATCGAAAACTCGTCCGTTGACCGTCACGAATCGATATCCGGTAAAAATCTCAGAGAGATCGACGCTACGTGAACCGGCTCGAACTCTTTCGAGAGCGGCACGATATTTTTCGATCAACGGGGGCGGAAAAAGTTCGCCATCGACTTTGAGATCCGGAAAGACGCGAGCTGCTTCTAGCAACCACTCATCACGTTCGGTAGCGACATCCGAGGTCTGAGCAAGCCGAAGAAAAGCATAGTGAATGGCTTCACGTTGCGAATCATTCCAATCGTCGGCGAGTTTCATTTCAGTGATTTCACGAAACTTCGCACGCGCTACGGTGAGAGAGTTGCTCAAATAGGCTCCCTGAGCCTTTTCGAGTGCGTTCTTAAGTTTGATTCGCTGTTTATCGCTCACTCGGGTCGCGAGGAGTCGGCGACTGAGTGAGAAGCGTCCCATGGATTCGGCGAACGAATCAAGTTCGACGGCGCTCACCCCGGGTGCTGCGACAATGACATCAGATCCGGCAAAGGCGATCGAGCTCGATGCCAAAACAAGTCCGAAAAAAGCGGCGTTCAATTTAAGTCCCATTTCCAACCTCCACGGTGATTCGCGATGTCCGGCGGAAACGTCCGCCGCGAGAGGTATTAACAAAGCGCGTGCCGCGCTCTTTCGGATTCTGAACGACGACCGTAAATGCTCCCGGATAAGCCACCAGAGCGGCTGATTCTGATTCAGGCGCCAGGACTGCGAAATGACTCGGGTTTAAGGGCGCTCTCAAAATCTTCACACGCTCGGCGACTTTGATTGGGCGTCCATTGGGCGTGTCCGACGGACGAAACAAATCGACAACGCCGTGCTGTCCGAGAATGGAGTCCAAACTTTGAAAGTTTGCGACCTCAATCGGAACCAAAACAAAGCCGGCCGGAATGAACGTGGCAGCCGATTCTGGGGCAACGGTTGGGGCGCGTTCTGCGGGTGTGTTGGCGTCGAAAAAGAACGCGATGCCGCCAGCAAACAGAACCGCCGTGGTCCAAGTCAGAATTTGATTTCTGAGCGGCTTCGGTGCCTCTTTGAATTTTTGAATGAGAATCATCTAAAATCCTTTCGTTGGCCGAATCTGTATTTTGCTCTCGTCCCTTCATTCGTTTCCGCAATGGTCATTGCGAGAAGCGTGAGCGCAACAAAAAGCAAAGCAAGAATGGCGGTTTCTACAACCAGTTGTCCGGCTTCAGAGCTGCGGCCCATCTGCGTTCACCTTTCTCTATCGTGGTCGTACAAGATGTTTTGAGAGTAAGACCTGCGAAATCCACGAATCCGCCGATCCATTTCGGAAACAAATTTGAAATAGGCACTTCGAGTGAAAGGCTCAATACCTGTTCTCGAGAGAAACCCATTGCCGGTTCATAGTCAGGCGTGAGCGAGTGTTGGGGACTCGATGTGAGCGGAAAAAGGCCCGTTCTTAAGCGAGTGTTCGAAAACTGAGGTGATGAAGAAAGAAGTTTATCGGTTAAAGACGAACGAATGCTCACGAGGGTATGAGCAGGTGCCGTCTGTGACTGAAGACGAGAAGAGTAAATCAGAGTTTTTTGTCTGGCTGCGAGCGCGAGTTGCATGGCGATGACCGTTGCTTGAATTTCGAGAGCTGCCGGCAACAAAAGAGGATATGCGGCAGCCGCCTTCACGCCAGCGTCAGCGGCCTCGCGTTCCATGCGCAACATTTTGGCCTTCGAGTTGAGCTTGAGAAGCTCTTCAAGACGCCGAGAGATTTCGTTTTGCGATTTCAGAAGCTGGGAGCGACATTCATGTTTTGCTTTTGCATCGAGAGTGAGAAGTCGCATCACTGCGAGCATCACGACGACGATTGTAATCAGAAGCGGAGTCAGGGCTAGAAACGAGACGACTCCGAAGCCACGTTGATTCATAAAATTTCTTCCGGCGAAACGAGGGGCAGTTTTAGTTTTTCGTGGATATGCAAAGTGAGCTCAGAGACATTCCAGGTCAGATCCACTTCGGCCGTTCTCTGATCGACATAAATTCTTCTGATGACGAGATTGCCGACGGGCAGAGTCCCCTCGACGAGAACTTTAAGTTCACCTTCGCATGTCAGTTTCGGCGCGCCCGTCGCCAAACAAACCGCAGTCTCATAAGCGGATCGTTTCAACCACGTGCGCGCGAACATGACGAAGCTCAAAAGAAGGCCGCCGGTCAAAATGAGGATCGCCAGTTTCGTCATTGCGATCGTTTCAAGTGTCACCGAGCCGCGTTCGCCCAACGAGTTAGTCAAGCTTTGCTGACCCATCGAGGAAATCGCCGAGGTCTTTTTTCTTGTAGAGCGACTCGTCGATTGGACCTGTTTGGACCTTCTTCTTATCGCCTTTGAGCACATAAGAAATTTCAGTGAAGCGGGCTGAAACGCTTTGGCTCATCACGCGAACGATCGCCATCGTTGCCACTCCCATCAGCGCAACGATGATCAGATATTCGATGAGGCCTTGGCCTTTTTGATTTCGTAGAGTTCGAGACATAAAAAAATCCCTCCAGGGTAGTGTTGGAGGGATCTTTAGCAATCGCAGTGCTTGTCTCTATTATGGCTCCATCTGTTTTGATGGAGTTTGTCCGGCCGGAGGGCGGACGCCGAATTATTTCTTAGCTTTGCGTGCGTTGCGGTTGGCTTCTTCGCGATCAGCTTTGCGGCGAGCGATAATGCGGTCGAGAATTTCTACGCCCTCTGCGCGAAGGTCATTTTCGAAGATGAAACGGTAGAAGCCTTCGATTTCAGGGCTTTGGCGGAATTTTTTGGTCGACGTAGGCAGGTTATCGCTCTGAACGAAGTCGATCGAGCTACCATCTTTCGAGAGTTTTACCTTCTCGGGTTTTTTCATATGCATGCCTCCAAAAGGATTCCAAAGATGCCCGAACTCTAGGCTTTTAGGGCACTTACAGTCAAGAAACCCTTGGTCTCATGAGGGATTTCCTTCTATAACGGAGCTAATCATTCATCTCTGCGAAAAGAGGCCCCTGAAATGAATCAGATGCTTCGTCTTGATGGCACTGTCGTCGCACAAGAGCGCAAGGCCGCATTGATAAAACGGACTGCCGATTTTCTTAAGAGAACCGGCCGCAAACCCGGTCTGGCAGTGGTTATCGTGGGTAGCGATCCCGCGAGCCAAGTCTATGTTCGCAACAAAGTGAAAACCACCGGCGAAGTCGGAATGCAGAGCTTCCACTTTGAACTTCCTGAGACAACATCCGAATCCGAAATCATCGCCAAAGTAAAATCGTTGAACACGAATCCGGAAGTCGACGGCATTCTCGTCCAACTTCCGCTGCCGAAGGGAATCGGCGCCGATCGCGTGACAGAGGCGATTCTGCCAGAGAAAGATCCTGACGGTCTTACGACTGGAAATCTCGGCCTTTTGTTGGCTGGGAAAAAGCGGGTAGCGCCATGCACTCCATTCGGAGTGATGGCGATTCTTGAGCACTACAAAATTCCGGTGAAAGGCCGTCGTGCCGTCGTGATCGGCCGAAGCAGCATCGTCGGAAAACCGATGGCGCAACTTCTGCTCGAAGCCGATGCGACCGTGACGATGTGTCACTCGCGCACGGCTGATCTTTTTCACCACACCCGTGATGCTGAGATCGTCGTGGTTGCTGCCGGAAAACCTCGGTTTTTAGGCGGCGATGCCTTTGCCAAAGGATCCACCGTGATCGACGTCGGCATCCATCGTCCTACCGAGGGTCCTTTCGCAGGGAAACTCTGCGGTGACGTTCGTTATGAGGAGCTGGGACACGTGGCTGCGGCAACGCCAGTTCCGAAGGGCGTCGGACCGATGACGATTCAGATGCTCATGGAGAATACGCTTCACTTGGCAGAGCTTCGCGAAGGCGCCCGTACTTAATCAATTGCTGAAAAAGAAGGCATCGCCCTGGCGTCCTTGACTGGATTCCCTTGGGCCTCCACATTTGAGCCTTCCATTTTCTTTCGAGTGAGGTTCTATGGCTGAGACTTCTTCAGCACCCTTAAAGTCTACAGTTCTTCGCGAAACGCACGAGGCACTTGGTGCTCGCATGGTTCCGTTTGCGGGCTGGTATATGCCGGTTCAGTATGAGGGTTTGAAAGAAGAGCACCAGGCCGTTCGCTCGAACGTTGGTCTCTTCGATGTTTCACACATGGGCGAAATTTGGGTTCGCGGACCTAAGGCTCTTGAAGCCATTCAGTGGTTCACGACCAACGATGCATCGAAATTGAAAGCCGGCGAAGCGCAGTACTCGCTCTTCCCGAACGATAATGGCGGTATCGTCGACGATCTTTTCGTCTACTGCGTGAAGCCTGGCAAAGACTATCTCCTCTGCGTGAATGCGGCGAACGTCGATAAGGACTTCGCCTTTGTTATGAAGAACAATCGTGGAGCTCAAATCACCAATGAAAGTGGCGACTGGAGCCAAATTGCGGTTCAGGGTCCAAAAGCCATCGAACTTTTGAATCGTGTGATTTCACCCGAAGTCGGCGCTCTTCCGCGCAACCAGCACCGTGAATTCAAGTTTGGCGGATCAGACGTGATCGTCGCTCGCACCGGTTATACCGGCGAAGACGGCGCCGAGATCTTCGTTCGCAACGCCCAGTGCGTTCAGCTCTGGAACACGTTGATGGAAAAAGGCCAGGATCTGGGTGTAAAGCCCATCGGTCTTGGTGCCCGCGATACCCTCCGCACTGAAATGAAATACAGCCTTTACGGTCACGAAATCGATGACGCCACCAATCCTTATGAGGCTGGCTTGGGGTGGGTGGTCAAACCTGCCGCAAAAGACTTCATCGGGAAGGCCAAGATCGTGGCTGGAAAAGAGGCAGGGCTAAAGCGCAAGCTCATCGGTTTCGAGATGACGGATCGCGGAATTCCTCGCGAAGGATATGGCCTAACATCGTTTGACAACAAAGAAATCGGACGAGTAACTAGTGGGACGCTTTCTCCGTCTAAAAACGTTTCGATCGGCATTGCGTACATTGATGCCGCATTCGCTAACGTAGGATCCGAATTCTTAGTTGATATTCGGGGCCGTGGCGCAAAAGCTCGTGTGGTTCAGACTCCATTCGTGCAGTCGGGACTCTCGAAAAGTTGATTTGAGTTTTAAAGGAGCCGCTCAATGTCTTACGCACTTCCAGAAGATTTCTACTACACGAAAGACCACGAGTGGGCTCAGGTCGACGAAAATATCGTCACGATCGGCATCACTGAGTTCGCACAAGAGCAACTCGGCGAAGTCGTTTACGTCGAACTTCCTGAAGAAGGGCAAAAGATCAATCAAGGCGAAAGCTTCGGCGTGATCGAGTCCGTTAAAGCAGCGAGCGATCTCTACGCTCCAGTTTCTGGAACAGTCATCGAAGTGAACATGGCTTTGATGGAAGATCCAGGATCTCTGAACGATGATCCAATGAACAACGGCTGGCTCATCCGTATCGAGATGGACAGCGAAAAAGAACTCGCGAACCTGGTGCGTGCGCCTGAGTATCGCAAAATGATTACTGAAAAGAAGTAAAGCTTACGCCCGGGTGGTGGAATGGCAGACACGCCAGACTTAGGATC
>DATLHP010000376.1:0-5504 GCA_035539835.1 Bdellovibrionales bacterium | reverse complement strand
GTTCTTTGCTGTCTGCGCATCGGTAATGGCCGGAGTATTGAGCTTCATCGTCTATCAAACCGCCTTCGTCTTTTTGACAGGTGCAACGCCCGGCAAGAAAGCCTTCGGTTTAAAGATCGAATCGATCTGGGGTGCAGACGTGAAGCTAACGGCGATGTCTGCGTTCTTGCGCGCGATCGTCATGTGTCTTGAGGCGCTCTGCTTAGGTTTCCCTTGGCTTGCAATCTATGGAAACGATCGTCGTCGTCCGTTCCATGATCGTATCGCCGATACAGTCGTTGTCGCAGGACCGCGCCGTCGTCGCATTGGTCCTCCGACGTTACAAGAGATCTCTTTTGCGAGCGGCTGCATCGCCGCTGTTTTGACGGTTTTCTCTCTCGTGCTGACTTATCAAATATTGCTCTATCAACGTGGTGTGACGGGCGCAAAGCTCATGAGTGAGCTCGAAGAGAACGGAAATCTTTGTAAGGCCGTCGGTGAAGCTGAGCTCGACTGGATTCCAGAGGCAAAAGGTAAGAGTCCTTCGCGTTTGGCGGTCGCGGTTTCGTTGTTTGAAGCGGGTATCGTCGATGAAACGTGTTTGAAACTCGAGGCCGACTTCTCGTTGTGGCGCCCGGGCGACAAGTCGCTTTCGTATCTTGCGCGTGCTCTTTCTGAAGAAAACGACCCGCAGATGGCAGAGACCTATTTCGAAAAGGTCTGCCAAGAGAACGGAAAATCGGACGCGTGTATCGCCTCTCGTCTTTTGCGAGAGCCAGAGTCAAAAACGGAAGATGCTGTCGAAGATGAAGAGAAGACAGAAGTCGCACACCGCGAAACAGAGATTGAAAAGGCATTAAAAGCGATCGGCCCAAACAGCGAGCCATTTTTGAAGGTCATCGCGATCCAGAATCTTCGCGACAGCGGTCGCAACTCTGAGGCTCTCGCGATGCTCGATCGATTTCCACCGCAGCGGGCGTTGGGTGGATTCGTTTCAATGGAGCGCGCGAAAATCATGTGGGCTCTTGAGCGATACGCCGATTCACATTTGGTGATGCGCACGGCGATTGACGGTCTTTCGCCAACCGATCGCGTCGATCTCTCTCGTTGGTTTTGCTCGAACGAAACATGGCGCATGGGCTGTAGCCAAGAAGCGAAAGAGAGTTGCGATCTCTTAGCGGCCGCAGTCGAAACCGACGAAGAACTTTTGCGTGAACCACCCATTGCCGCGGCTTATGTGCGCGGAGTTGCGTGTGAAGACGGAAAGACTGACTTCGAGCAGGCTGAAAAGCGCTTGATCGGCGAAGACTCAAAGAAATTCATGCAAGCACTCAAACACCTCGTTACCAATCGAAGACGCGAAGCGATTGAACTTTTGCGAGGACTGGCTGGAAGCACGGGCGAAGAGAGCGGAATCTTCGCTGCTGAAGCCACTGCAAAGTTGATTGCGATCGCGGACTCAATCGAAGAGCTCACATGGGCTCGGATGCGTTGGTCTGATCTAGATTCAGATGCCGAGGCTTGGCAAATGCTCGGTCGCCAATTGATCAAACGCTATAACACGATGAAGAAATGGGATGAGTCGATTGAAGTCGGACTCAAGCTCAAGGATGCCAACGCGATCGATCGCGAGACCGCGCGTGATATGGTTATCGCTTCTTATCGTGGCGGCTATCCAGCGATGGCGCTTCATTACATCGACCAAGCACAGATACGGAAGACGAACTCTGAAGTAAGCCGTGCTCCGGCGTCGACGGTCGTCGATGAATTTGACGAGGTTGTCGGACTTCTTCAGGCAAGCCCCGAAACACGGAAGCGTCGATGATCTTCCCGTACTTGAGTGGCATTATCGATCTCGCAAAAGCGCCTTTCACGTACTTCTTGGTGTTTCTCAATATTTTGGTTTTCACAGCGACTTATCCAACGTTCGTCAAAGCTGATCGCCAGCTGGATGCGCTTCTCGAAAACGATACGTTCTTAGAGACGCAAGGGGCGGCCTTTGCGACGATGATCACTCGCGAGCCACAGCTCTTTACGCCGATCTTGCGAGATTTAGCGACCAACTCAATGAAGCCGGATTTTGATTCACGGCAGATGCTCGGCACCTTGGCCTTGAGAAATCCGCATTTCATGGAACGCGCGGAGACTTACAACTTTGGTGGTGACCAAGTTGCTCTTGATGCATGGAAGAAGAAGTTCACCGAGCTCAAAGAACTCCAGCAGCGTCATCCTTCGTATCGATGGGGTGTCAGCAGACTCAAGAACAACGGCGTACAGTGGATCTCCTATCAGTTCGCTCATGGCGGGTGGTCGCATCTTTTCTGGAATACTCTTTTTCTGATCCTTTTTGGCTGCTTCATTGAGGTGACACTTGGATCCAGCTTCGTAGCGATTGCGTATGTCGGCGGTGGATTGACCGGGGCAGCGTTCTTTTCTTGGCTCTCTGGAATATCGTCATCGCCATTGGTTGGCGCCAGTGCTGCCGTGAGTGCTCTATTGAGCCTCGTTGCGTTCTCGCATCTCAGAAAACGTGAAATTCGTTTCTTCTATTGGCTGATGCCGATCAAGGGTTACTACGGCTTCATTCTTTTGCCGGGTTGGGTGCTTTTGATTGTATCTCTTCTGCCGGATGTCAGCGGGTATCTAGCGGCATCACAGGAGTTTGGTTCGGTTGCCTATAGCGCACATATGGGAGGAGCCGTCTTCGGCGCTCTTATGGCGTGTTTTCTGAGATTCGGCATTCTCAAGCTCGAGACGACTGAAGAAGAAGAAGATTTCGAAGATCGCGATGAAGATCGTCGCGCGAGTTAGATTCCGTCGATAGGCTTATTGCAGTCGTCCCAAGGCCGATTGGCTGGGAATGGATTCTGATCTCGTTCAAATGAGAACGAGCAATCCATATATCCCGCGGCACTGTTCTCACACTGAAATGCACTCACAGCGATTCTGCCGTAGACGAGATTGGCGACTTTGAGGTCGCGGAATTCTTCGTACTTGTTCGGCACGGTTCCCATCAACGCAAGAGCCATGTGTTTTGCTGAAACCGCGATGCCGCCAGATGGAAGTCGGCTAAACGGGATCGATGTTTCATCGTGTCTATCGAAAGCCGTATCGAACTCGATATCACACGTGCTCTTTTTCGTATTGCACTTTAAAGACTTGAAATACTCATTCTTCGCGTCAGTGATTTTGTTCGGCCAGCAAAGAAAGCTTGTCCAAGTCAGTTTGATATCCGGGACGATTCGATTGTATTCATAGATCGAAGTCGGTGGGTAACGAGTCACTGCGCCTGGATCGATCTTCGGATCGACCGTCAGAGTGAAGCCATCAGTTTTCTTCGTGTACTTCATTCGAAAATCGACATTGGCTTCAGTGCGATAAAACTGAAAAACATCACCGGTATCGCCAAAGAGTTCGAAGACGACGTTTCGAGGTGCGGTTGTCTGCGCATGAGTACAAACGGCAAACATTAAAATCGCGCCAAAGATACTTTTTCGCATGCAACCCCCTTGATTTAGAGGTTTGCGTAGTTAGCCTGGTTTAGACAAGTCAAAGTCACCAACTAGACCCGTTTTATATCAGTCCATGCACAGCTCGACGTCCACCAGCGCTGGTTATTAACAGCGTCAATAGAAGAATCTGGCGCCCTTCGGGATCGGTTGGGTTTTGGCATGCCGTTCGCTATTTCCACGGTTTTCGACATCAATTTTAGCTTAGGAGAATCACGTGAAATCAATAGCGCTCTTTTTCGTCGCATCTCTTGTAGTTTGTTCCGCGCAGGCTGAAAAGCAGCTTCAATGCAAAATGTGGGGAATAAGTGAGAACGGTGGAATTGCCGACGTAAAAGCATCTGCAAAAGTCGATGAAATTGGTCACGCTACTCTCCGAGGCGCTCAATCATTAAAGGCCGCCGGCTTCGAGTGCGATGCAGCCTATGTTCCGCCGAAGGTTTGGGGTCCTGGTGTCGTATGGATGAACTTAACGGCCCCCAATGGAATGAAGGTTAAAGGGCAAGAACTTGTCTATGTTGAGTCTTCAGAACTTCGAATTGAACTCGAAGGAAATTCGCAGAATTGGGATAACGGATACTGCATTTGCAAATTCGGCGAACCAGAGTCGAACTAAATTAGAACCCCTGGGTTCATGAACAAGAGATGTCTCGAAAGGCGATCAAATTGATCGCCTTTTTCTTTTCAGCATCAATAGTCACCTCGTCTGGACGAGGTGACTTCACGCCGGCTCAGATGCCTTTTGCTTCTTCTTCGACTGGGGCGAAGCCTCGGCGAAGTGTGTTTTCGGTTACTACGCGTGGCTCGAGGAAGTTCAAGAGGTAGTCGTGACCACCTGTTTTCGAACCAGCACCTGACATCTTGAATCCACCGAACGGATGACGCTCGACCATTGCGCCTGTGCAGCCTCTGTTTAAATACAGATTGCCGACTTCGAACTCGCGTTTTGCTTGTTCGATGTTCGCTGGGCTTCGTGAATACATTCCGCCCGTCAGCGCGTACTCGGTGCCGTTTGCGACTTCGAGAGCTTGATCCATGTCTTTTACGCGGATCACTCCGAGAACTGGTCCGAAGATTTCATTCTGCGCAAGCCATGAGTTTGGTTTTACGTCGACGAAGATCGTAGGTCCGACGAAGTATCCTTCGCTCGGTGCTGGGCCTTGATACAAAAGTTTTGATTCTTGTTTCGCTTTTTCGATCGACGCGAGAATGCGCTGATGCGCTTCTTGATCGATGACAGGGCCTAAGAAGGTGTCTGGAAGTTCAGGTGTCGCGACGTTCAAAGACTTCGCTGATTCATGCAAGCGCTCAACGAAGCGATCGTAGATCTCATCGAGAACGATCACGCGCGAACATGCCGAACATTTTTGTCCTGAGAATCCGAACGCTGAGTAGAGAACTCCTGAAACCGCTTCATCGAGATCGGCGTCTGAATCGATGATGATTGCGTTTTTTCCACCCATTTCGCAGATGACGTGGCGAAGCTGAGTTTGGCCTTGCTGGTGTTTCGCTGCTCGCTCCCAGATGTGGAGACCAACAGCTTTTGATCCTGTGAAGCAAATGAGCGCTGTATCGATGTGACCAGTGAGATAGTCGCCGATCTCTTCGCCGTAGCCGTTTAAGAAGTTAGCAACGCCTGCCGGAACGCCGGCTTCTTTAAGTGCCTTCATCAAGTAAGCACCGATCACTGGCGTTTGTTCAGCTGGTTTAAAGACACAAGTGTTACCTGAAACGATCGACGCTGCGACCATTCCGCTCAAAATCGCGAGCGGGAAGTTCCATGGTGCGATGACGACGCTGACGCCGCGAGGTTGATAGATGTACTGGCTCGTTTCGCCAGGAACTCCACCCATCTTCACGCCTTTGTCGAGTCTGCGCATTTCTTTTGCGTAATAGCGGCAGAAGTCGATCGCTTCAGCGATGTCGCCGTCGGCTTCTTCCCAAGGCTTTCCGGCTTCGAGAACTTCGAGAGCATTCAGCGTCATGCGGTCGCGAGCGAAGATGTCGGCAAGTTTG
>DATLHP010000375.1:0-6938 GCA_035539835.1 Bdellovibrionales bacterium | reverse complement strand
ATAAGAACGTTTCTCTCGAGCGAATGAGCGAAGTCACCCGCATCAGCAAAACATATCTTTCTGCTGTTGAATCCAACGACTACAAAAATCTTCCTGCCGCTGTTTTCGTTCGCGGCTTCATCGTTCAGGTCGCTCGTGCTCTAGGGCTTGAAGACCAAAAGGTCGCGAACTCCTACATGAAGCTCTTCAAGGCCGGTGGTGGAAAGTAAGTTTGAACGCGTCGTTTTGACCGTTTCTCCAGAACTTGCCGATCTTCGAATCGACAAAGTCCTCGCCACAGTTCCGACCATCGCAACAAGATCCCAAGCCGTTCGCCTGCTTCAACAAGGTCGCGTGCGAATTGCCGGCAAAGTTTTGAAGCCGTCTTATCTTGCGCAAGCCGGAGACGTTGTCGATATCGACGTCCCCATCGAAGTTAAAACAGAGCTCGTCCCCTACGATTTTCCTCTCGTGATTCCTTATGAAGACGAAGATTTGATTGTCGTCGACAAGCCGGCGGGCCTTGTCGTTCACCCCGCGTATGGTCACGCGCAAGACACATTGGTGAATGCGCTTTTACACTACACGAAAGATCTTTCTCTGGGATTCAACGAACAAAGACCAGGCCTCGTTCATCGCATCGACAAAGATACGAGTGGCCTCTTGGTGATTGCAAAAAATGAAACTGCGCAAAGACTTCTGGCAATGCAGTTTCAAAAAAAAACCACTCACCGTCTTTATCGCGCACTCGTCTTCGGAAAACTCAATGAACCGAATGGAATCATTCGCTCGAATCTGAAGCGACATCCCGATGATCGCAAGCGCGTGGCCTCGGTTCCAGACGGAGTCGAAGGCGGAAAACCAGCCGTCACTCACTATTCAGTAAAGCAGTATCATCAAACTGGAATATCGCTTGTCGAACTTCGACTTGAAACAGGTCGCACCCATCAGATTCGTGTGCACCTTTCAGAACTTGGTCATCCGATCATTGGAGACAACACATACGGCGCAGGAAAAAGACTGAAGTCTTTGAAGTCGGTTCACCTGCGAAAGATGATCGAAGAAATGCCACGCTTTGCACTTCATGCAATGGAGCTGGGCTTCGTTCATCCACGAACTCAAAAGAAATTTATTTTCAAGGCGCCTTGGCCAAAAGATTTGATGGCCTTGGTAGAGCATTGCGAATTTCCGCGCTATGATGCGAATCACGTCGTCATCATTGATGGCCAGGAAGACAGCTGATGCTCAATTCGTTCAATGATCATTCACTCGGTCACTGCTTTGAAGATTCTGAAGTTACCGTGTTCTACGGCAACAGCGCCTCAGCCCGCGACGCAATCGCCCTCAACTTTCCTGATTACAATCTCTCTTACGTCAAACAGACTCACTCGAACATTGCGGTGTTTGCGCCAACTGAAAACGGCCGCGAAGCCGATGCCCAAATCACATCACAAAAGAAAGTTGCGCTCTGTATTCGTACAGCGGATTGCGTGCCGGTCATGATTCACGACTATGCATCTCAACAAGTCGCCGGAATTCATGCGGGCTGGCGCGGAGTTGAAAACGGAGCCATTCAAGCGGCAGGCGATCTCATGCGAAGACGAGAAACAGATTTGCGAACAGCTCGCGCATGGATCGGCCCACACATTCGTTGTGAAAGTTTCGAAGTCGGCCTCGACGTGGCAGCAAAACTCGAAGCAGCACTCGATCGCGTTCGAGGATTCTCTGGCGCGCAAACTTGCTTACTTCCGCATGAAAACCCTGAGAAAAAACGAGTCAACCTCTCGATGATCGTTCGCGCACAACTTCTGTCGCTCGGAATTTCAGAGAGCCGCATCTTCGAACTCTCGATCGACACCGTCGGCTCACAGTCACACGACTCCTACCGCCGCGACCGCAAAACCGACAATCGCCAAACCAGCTTCATCGCTTTGAAATGAACGCCTACGTTGAGAAACATTGGTTTTTGTCTCACGTCTGTGGTGGGACAATGAATGGAATGGCCATTGCACCTTCGATACGCATTAAACTAAAACGACCTTGCGGAGGTTCTATGTCTTCCATAGTCGCAAAAAGCGCGCTTTTGACAGTTTGTTCGACACTAAGCCTCTGCTTCTCAGCTGAAGCAAATGCTGCTGGCAAGAGTTGTGTCAGGACGCTTGCGTCCGCTCCCTATTGCATGACAGTAGCGACTGCCCTCATGAATTGCCAACAAGGCCCTCAAGAAGTGCAAGGCATCATGGCTTGTTTTTTAGAAACACACGCTAAAATGGGCAATCCTCCTTTAACGCCACAATTGAGAGATGTAGTATATAGAATTTGTTTAATAGACGAAGCAACAGATTCCCGTCCAGGCTGGAATAGCACGCTCTGTCGTTGATATCGAAATTCTCTTTCCGCTCAGTTGAAATTCGTAACTCGGCCCTCTGTTTGGCGCGGGGCTTTTGGTGGTGAGTGATCGGGGTATCCGAGGACTAGGCCGCAAAGAAGTTCGAGTTTTCCTTCTTTGAATTCTTGCATTTGATCGACGCCGAGGAATTTGTTGATCTCGTCTTTGATTTCGAGCGGCGCGCCCATCGTGCAACAACCGAGACCTTCAGCAAAACACGCGAGATTCATGTTCTCCACAGCCATGTACACACTTCCGATGCTCGTGTGATACCGCTCTTCTGCATCGTTCATCGAATAACAAAGAATCACGACCGGCGCTTCGCCGAGGGTGAAAAAAAATCTTTCTGTAAATTCGTAGAGAGATGGCTTGAGGCGTTTGGCGAGAACGTCTTTGATTCCGAGCCAAGACTTCTGCGAATACGCGAGATACTCGTCACGCTTCTTGCCCTGAAGAACGAAGAAGCGCCAGTTTTGACGATTTTTTCCTGAGGGTGCCTGCATCCCCGCAGCCAATATTCTCTCGAGCATTTCTGGCGGAACGGGATCAGGTTTGTACTTACGAATCGAGCGTCTCGCTTCGAGAAGCCGGTAGAACTCTGCTTTGAATTTCGGATCAAACGTCATGTTCAATATCAAATCCCACCCTGTCGAAGTTGTCGACGAGTACTCGCTTCGACTGCACCCCAGAGGGGCCGGTAAATTCTATGTAATATCAATGGCTTAGATCGAAACGTGTCGTTTGGTGACACGGACGCCTGACGGGTGTCCACCGAGTGTACGATCCGACCGCTCGTAACCCATCAAATTTACACGACTTTCTGGCTGCCCGTTGGCACCGCATTCGCAATGTTATCAGTCGCGGGGATCGTCGTAAGAACGCTAGGAGCGGGCAATGAACACTGAAACAGTTAAGGCCGGAACAGTCGAAACCATCACGATGCAAATCGCGCGGGTATCTTTGATCACTCTTTTTGCGGCTATGCTGATCGCGGCCTTACACCCTGATGTGCGCTCTGAAGTTCGCGGCGCTGTTATGAAAGATTACCGAACCGTCGTTGCCACGGCCCAGGGCCGACTCTCAGCAGACGCTGAACTCTACACGGTCGCGAAAGTAAAAACGCGCGATTCACTCGCACTTGAAATTTATGAAAACGGCGTCGACGGCGATCAGAGACTCATCGAGAAGATCATTATTCCAGATGCGAAAGACGGTTACTTCTCATTCGACAACCAAACGACGAACCTCGCAATCGACGACGTGGATGGCGATGGTCGTATGGAAATCATCGCACCAAGCTTCGACCGAAATCTCATCGGTCGACTCAACGTTTACAACTTCGACCCGGAAGCGAAGTCGTTCCAACGCATCATTCGCTAATTCTCAAGTATCCGCTCCCATAACTCGCTGATACCCTTCTATCGAACAATCGTTAGAAGGGACATCTATGCGAATTTCTGCAGCGGTCATCTCTGTCGTTCTTCTCTCAGGCTGTACAAGCACTCTCACAAAGGTCGAATCACCAATTCAGATCGACCGCTTCGCCGGAGTGAAGGGGTGCTTTCTACTCTTCAATATGAAAACCAACAAATTCGACAAAGTGATCGGAGATGAAGCGACCTGCAAGGAGCGCAACTCAGCTTCGTCAACCTTCAAGGTTCCACTGGCTGTCATGGCTTTCGACTCCGGAGTCCTCAAAGACGAGAATGTCGTTTTGAAATGGGATGGCAAGAAGGACGTGCGCGAAGAGTCCAACAAGGACCACAATGCGAAAACATGGATGAGCCAATCCATCGTTTGGTTCTCACAACGAATCACGCCCAAGCTCGGACAAAAGAAACTTCAAAAGTATCTCAATGATTTCGACTATGGAAACAAAGACCTCTCGGCTGGAATCACTCAGGCATGGCTTCAATCGCCATCAGATAAGTCAGCGTTGAAGATTTCCGCCTATGAACAGACCGAATTCATGAAAAAGCTTTGGACTGATAGCCTTCCCGCTTCGAAGCGCGCGATGAAAATCACGCGCGACATTACTTTTTTGGAAGCGTCGCCGAAGGGCTACAGTCTGAACGGAAAAACAGGATCAAACTTCTACGACAAAGAACGTAAAGTTCGTCTCGGCTGGTTCATCTCCCATCTTCAGAAGGGAGACGAAGAATACATCGCTGTAACAACGTTTAGCGATATTGCGCCATCCAACAGCACCCAGTACGGCGGCATGCGAGCAAAAGAGATCACCAAAGAAATTCTCGGCGATCTCGGTCTTTGGTGACTTCTACTGCTTACGCTTTTTAAGATCGCGCCAGGATTTTCCTTCGCGCGCTTTCTTATTGAGTTGGAACACGTTGACCGCGTTCACATGGCCACGAAGGTCTTTTGAAAAGACGTGGGTACCATTGTTACGACTCACGAAGAACAGGTATTCCGACGTCTCCGGTCGGACGGCGGCGCGCAAGGCCTCGAGGCCCGCGTTTGCAATCGGACCGTACGGCAAACCGTAGTTCGTGTAGGTATTGTATCGGGTCGGTGTGGTCAGATCTTTTTTAGAGATGTTCTTGTTCCAAACGCCCGAGCTTTCCCAAACTCCGTAGATCACCGTTGGATCCGTTTGCAGACGCATGTTCATTCGCAGGCGGTTGTGAAACACCGATGAAATCAAAGGCCGCTCTTCTGGAGCGCCGGTCTCTTTTTCGATAATACTCGCCAGCGTTACGATCTGGTGGCGAGTCATTTTCGTTTCAACGCCCTCAAGAGCTTTTGCATAGTTTTCTTTAAAGCGCGCAACCATCATCTTCACCAACGCCACACCATCAGTGAATTTCGTGTACTTATATGTTTCAGGAAACAAGTAACCCTCGAGAGACGTATGCTCCTCACCGAGAAGCTGTGTCGCTAAAACGGGATCTCTGACCAGAGCCAGAAACTCCGCCTTGGTTGCAATCCCCTGTTTTTCGACGACATCCGCAATTTCAAAGAGATTGTACCCCTCAGGGATCGAGATCGAATACTCGATGCTTTTTCCCGAAGAGATGATCGCGAGAATTTCGCGAGGTGTCGCACTTCGACGAATCGCGTACTCGCCAACACGTGCGCTCGCCCTTCCATCGATGAAACGAGCGTAGAGCTCGACAGCACGCGCGCTACGAATCAAATCTTCTGATTGAAGTCGACGGGTCACCGACTTCAGGCTCTCTCCCGGAGAAACCTCAAAACGAACGATCTCTTCAGAGCCCGAAGCTGGGGCATTGAGATAATTGTGAATGCCGAACGCGAGTACGAGCACTCCGATCGCAGCGACAAGAAGCAAGGCTGAAAGTAAACGAAGAGCGGTTTTCACTGAGCTTCAGATCCTTCAGAGCGGTTGATAGTTCACCCCTGGAAGCTGCGGTGCTTTTGGATCAAAACCAGTTTGATCTTCAAGACTCGCAATCGGAACCGTGCAGTAGAGAACCGCGTGATGAGCGGTCGCTCGGTCGTTGCCCGACTTTCCAATACCGCCGAATGGAAGCTTTGAACTCGCACCATTCGTCGTACGATTCCAGTTCACCAAACCTGTGCGTCCACGTAAGCGAGTTTCTTCGTAAAGCTCTCTTTGCTTCGTGAAAACCGAAGTCACAAGACCGAAACCGGTCGACTGATTGATGTGGAGCGCTTCATCGAAGTCATCGACCTGGTAGATTGCGACGTTCGGTCCAAAGATCTCAGACTTCTGATAGACGCTGTCTGGCTTGAATTGCGGAACAAGGCAAATGCTCGGAGTGACGTAGTATCCACTGCGGCCCGTATCAAGAGCCTTACCGCGCATCAGGCGTTCCGCGCCTTCGCGCTGGGCGATTTCTTGGAATCGCAGATACTTCTCAACAGCATCGGCGTTGATCAAAGGACCCATGAACGGATCATCTTTCCAATATCCGATCGTGAGTTTCTTTGCCGTGTCGTAGAATTTATCGATAAATTTTTCGGCGATGCTCTTATGAAGAATAATTCGGCTCGTGCATGAGCAGCGTTGTCCTGCCGTTACAAATGAACCAATCACCGATTCATAGATTGCCTTGTTGAGATCCGCATCGTCCCAAACGATCGTTGCGTTTTTTCCGCCAAGCTCGAGCGCCAGAAGTTTCCAGTGATGTTCGAAAGTCGCTTGCTTAATCTTCTGGCCCGTTTCGTAAGCGCCCGTGAAAAGAATGCCGTCGACGTGTTCATCAGAGACGAGGCGCTTTCCGGTTTCAGCAAGGCCCTGAACGAGGTTGAAAACTCCCGGAGGAAACTGTGCTTCGTGAAAGATCTGCGCCATTACCTGCGCAACAGCCGGGGTCATCTCTGAAGGCTTGAAGACGACAGTGTTTCCCGTCGCCAATGCCGGAACAATGTGTCCATTGGGAAGATGCCCAGGAAAATTGAATGGACCAAGAACCGCCATCACTCCGCGAGGATTGTGACGAACATATCCGTCAACGCCAGGCAAAGCTCCTTCGACGCGCTCGTCTTGAACGAGCTTGAGTGAGTTGTCGAGAGTGATGTCGATTTTACCGATCATCGCTTTGACTTCAGTATGTGCTTCCCATGT